>UREB01000014.1 GCA_900546685.1 uncultured Eubacteriales bacterium
TTCCTCTAAGCCGTTGACACGCCTGGGACAAGGTGATATACTAACACAGTAAAATTTATGATACTTGGATTGCCGAAGACAGCTGGTGCGCGTTTGCGCTTAAATTTGCCCGCCGAGGATGACCCAAAAGTTACGGTATGCCCGGAATGGGGCATAGTGTGTGATGATTTTTGAGCCTCCGAAGCGCTGTTTCGGAGGCTTTTCTTATGGACAGGTGGAGGTGAAAAGAGTGAAAGAAGCGATTCTGCAACAAAAGCAGGGGATCGTGGAGGATATCAAGACCAAGTTTGAAACCTGCAAAAGCGCGGTCTTGATCGATTACCGCGGCCTGACGGTAGAAGAGGTAACCAACCTGCGCAATAAGTTCCGTGAAGCGGGGGTAGAGTATCGTGTATTGAAAAACACGATGATCCGCCGTGCGGTAGACGCGCTGGGCATGGAAGGCCTGGAACCGGTACTGGAAGGACCGACCGCTGTGGCGTTTGGCATGGAAGATGCAGTGGCCCCGGCGAAGATCATCAGAGACTTTATCAAGGAAACCGAGAAGACCGAGATCAAAGCGGGCGTCTTGGAAGGAAAGGTCGTAGATGTGGCGGCTGTAAAAGCGCTGGCGTCTCTGCCGAGCCGCGAAGTGCTGCTGGCCAAGGTACTGGGCAGCATGAATGCGCCTATCACGGGATTTGTTACGGCATTGTCTGGCAACATCCGCAATCTGCTGTATGTATTGAATGCCATTGGCGAAAAAAAGAGCGCATAAGCCATTGCGCGTAACACAAAAAAATAAACAAATGAATTGGAGGATATTACAATGAACAAAGATCAGATCATGGAAGCCATTGAAAATATGACCGTACTCGAGCTGAGCGAGCTCGTAAAAGCGATGGAAGAGAAATTCGGCGTATCCGCCGCTGCTCCGGCTGTGGCTGTGGCTGCTGCTGGCGCTGCTCCGGCAGAAGGCGCTGCCGCTGCTGAGAAGACCGAGTTTGACGTTGTGCTGAAAGAGGCCGGCGATCAGAAGATCAAGGTCATCAAGGTGGTACGCGAGGCGACTGGCCTGGGCCTGAAGGAAGCCAAAGACCTGGTAGACAATGCTCCGAAAACTATCAAAGAGGGCCTGTCTAAGGAAGAGGCTGAGAAGCTGGAAGCTGCCATCAAAGAAGTGGGCGGCGTCGTCGAAGTAAAATAACATCGGCAAATGAAAAGCACCGGATTTTCCGGTGCTTTTTTTATGAGACAAGGCCGATCAACGATTGCAAATGGACAGCGAGGCGGTCGGGGCAGTCCCAAAAGGGGGCACGCCCGCAGTGGGGCAAAATGATGGGGTCGCGATGGGATAGCTGCTGGGCGGTTTGCCGCGCTTCCTCGTAGGAAATGATCCCGTCATCCTCTGCCCAAGTTGCCAAAACGGGCATGGACAGCGAGGGCGGCTGCAAAAGGCCCGGCGTATAACCGTTGGAAAAAGCGGAGAGATTGAAACGGGCCAGCGCCCAATATAAATCCGCAACGCTGCGCTGCTGGAGAGATACATGGGCAAGTTGACGGGCTTGTGCGGGGCTTGGTTTTTGGTGTACAAAGATGGCGCGTTCCCATAGGGCCGCCATGCCCTCTGAATCTTGTGAGCGGATCAGGGAGAGCGCGGGAGCAACCTGCGTCGGCTCTTGCGCCATTTCCTTCGCGCTGCGGTAAGAGCCTCTCCGCGGCGTAAACAAGGGGCAGCCGGCAACACCGACGCTTTCTACCAAGCATATAGCGCGCACCAGGTCAGGGTGCTTGAGGGCCAGAGACATGCATACAGGGCCGCCGGCCGACCACCCTACCAAGATGACAGGCCCAAGCCCTAAATGCCGTAGTAACGCATACAGGTCCTCTGAAAGGTCATCAATGCTATGAAGCGGCGTATGGTAGCTGCTTTTTCCTGCTCCGCGCAGGTCAGGAATATAACAGGCGATCCCCTTTGGCAGGTAAGGAAGAAAGGGTGCGAAATGTGCGCCGGCGCACAGATTGCCATGCACAAGGATCAACGGCGCGCCTTGGCCGATGACTTGATAGTATAGGGATTCCCCCTGCGGCAAAAGGGCATAGGGCATGCTGTTCCTCCTTTTCTAAAAGCAAAATAGGCAGGTAGCCTGCCTATTTCTTTTTTCTTGCGCGGATGGTTTTGCCAAAGGCCTCTTGGATCGCGTTGGCAAACGCATCCAGCCCCTTGGTGATGGCGATCTGCTGTTCGGGGGTAAGGGATAAAAACGCATCCACCTCGGCCTGCTCCATTTCCCCCATCAGGGCGTCTGCATAAATCTGTCCTTCAGGAGTAAGGCGTACAAATTTGTTGCGCTTATCCTTTGGGTTGTTTTCCCGAACGATGAGCCCGGCCTCCTCCATCTTTTTCAAAGCAGAGGAGACGGTCTGCTTGGGCAGCAGCACCTTGCTGACAAGCATGCTCTGCGTGCAATACTCAGGATTGCGATGGATCTCATCCAGCAAAAACATGGTGCTGTCCTGAATGCCGTGGCACTGGGCCCATAGGTTATAGGTTTGGTTGATGCGAAACCAGCTGATGTAATACAGATCCAAAAACTCCTGGATCTCGTCAATTTTATGCGTCGATGGTTTGGGCGTTTTTGGCGTCGTCGAGTTCGGCGTTTGCATAGGCGGTTTGCTCCAATCTCAAATGCTCTTTATGAATTCTGTATAGGTACAGCAGGCTTAAAACCAGCAGCCCCTGGGCCGCCGGCAAGGCGATCCAGATGCCGTCGATGGCAAAGATCAGCGGCAGAGTAATGAGCAGTACCGGCGTAAAGAAACAAGGGTCGGCATAAATCATGAACAGAGCAAGCCGATCTTCTCCTACTGCGTAAAAGTAGGAAGAGAAAAGCTTGGCAACGGCAATGAGCGGGAACGCGAATACGGACCATAACAGCGCATTGACCATCAGTGCGCTGGCCTCTGGCGATGTGCCAAACGCGGCAGGCACAGCCCCGCGCACAAGGAAGAGAATGACGGACAGCGTGCAACTGATGATCAGCGCCACGCGCAGCCCTTTGTTTTTCACGGCTTTCATCTGTTGATATTCGCGGGCACCCTTCAAATAGCTAATGAGCGGCTGTAGCCCTTCCCCGATGCCGGATAGGAACAGCATTACGGATTCTACGATATAGGAGGCCACAGCATAGGCCGCCACCGCCGCTTCCCCGCCATAGGCAAGGCATTGCCAGTTGTTGAAAATCAAAATGATGGAAGGGGAAAGCGACAGGCCAAACGGGGAAATGCCGGTTCGCAGAATTTTGCCGCACAGCTTTTTCTCCAGCTTGAAATGCTGGGGCTTAAAGTGCAGGCGGCGGTCCTTTTCCCGGACCAGCACAATCACGCTGAGCACGGCTACGATGCCCTGGGCCGTAATGGTGGCCAGGGCAGCCCCCGCCATTCCCATCTGAAGCGGCATAATAAAGTACCAATCCAACAAAATATTGGTAAGCAGGCCGGTGACCATGATGACCATGGCCGCAATGGTTTTGCGGGAATTACGCAAAAGCGGCGTCAGCCCGGTACCGAAAATTTGCAGTGTACTTCCGGCGATGATGATCATTACATATTCCGAGGCAGCGGTATGCACAGCACCCTCCGCCCCTAGTACACGCAAGATGGGCTCATGTAAAAATAGGAAAAATACTGTCAGCAGCGCGCTGGCCATGATAAGAAGCACGATGGTATTGCCCTTGGCTTTGCAGGCAGAAGGATAATCGCCCTCTCCGCGGCGGGTGGACATGATGACAGACCCGCCGGTGCCGATGCCGGTACCCATGGCGAGCAGTACAGCGGTGATGGGCCAAGCAATGTTGATAGCGGCTAGGCCTACATCTCCAATGGCGCGGCCAATAAAAAAACCATCGACGATGGTATAAAAGCCGCTGAGCAGCATGGTAAACATGGACGGGACTACATACTTGAGAAACTGTTTTTCGATCGGCTTACGATCCACACTAAAACCTCCAATGAATTTCAATTAGTCCGAAATCATACCAATAGAGGATAGCGTATTTTTTTTTGCTTGTCAAGGGACTATCAAAGAGAGAGAGGGAAGAGCGCGTTTGCATACGCTGGGATGCCGGGTGGGAAAGGCACCGAATACAAAAAAGGCCCCGCATGTCTGCGGGGCCTTTTTCAAATTGGTTTATGCTTGAAACACGGGCGTACCGTCCTTGATTGTGCATAGAACCTGAAGCTGATTTAGCTCCTCCGGCGGCACCTGGCAAGGATTGCGATCCAAGATGACAAGATCGGCACGCATACCGGGCGCCAAAGCGCCTTTGTCGTGTTCTTCAAAGTATTGATAGGCGGCATGGCAGGTGATGCCGCAAAGCGCCTGATAGGGGTCTAAACGCTCCTCTGCGCCCAGGATGCGGCCCTGCTTGGTCTTTCTGTTGACGGCGCACCAAAGCGTTTCCAGCATGTTTGGCGCAATCACAGGGGTATCCTGATGGAAAGTGTAGGGTATGCCAAGCTGACAAGCGCTTTTGGCAGGGCTGATGGCCTCTGCACGGGAGAGTCCCAGATTTTCCACGTGCGTTTCTCCCCAATGGTACACATGCGCTAGGAAAAACGAGGGGATCATGCCCAGGTGCTTGAGGGCGGGCAGCTGATCGCGGCGCAGCGTCTGGGCATGGATCATCACGGGCCGCAAATCGCGGCCTACGCCCGGGTGTCGGTGCAGAGCTTGGGCATAGGCATCTATGTATTGCTGGGCTGCGGCGTCTCCGTTGCAGTGCGCCAATAGCTGCCGCCCCTCCATCACGGCGCGTTCACAAAAGGCAAGCACCTGTTCATCCTGATAGATGGGATAGCCGCAATAACCGTCCTCGGCCTTTTCATAGGGCTGGCTGAGCCAGGCGGTACGGCCTTGAGGGGAGCCGTCCAAAAAGATCTTATAGCCGCCGAGCTTAAGCCGGTTATGGTACTGACCGGTATATTGCGGATGCGCTTGCAAAAGAGAGGCATGCTCTTTCATATCCGGATAGGCCACGATATCTAAAAACAGCGCGTGCTGCTGGGCCAGCGCATCCAATAAGGCAAACTCGTTTTGTTTGGTGAGCCCGTCTTGTACAGTGGTGATGCCGTAGGAGGCGTATACCTGTTGGGCCTTGTGCATGGCATGAAAGAGCTGCTCCGCCGACGGCGCGGCGGCGCCTTGCGCCAGCTGAATAAAGGCATTTTCTTCCAAATAACCGCTGGGCTCGGTGCTGCCTTCCAGCCGTCCGATCCGGCCTCCTGCAGGGTCGGGCGTTTGGTTTGTGATGCCCATGGCTGCCAGCGCTGCGCTGTTGACGCACCCCATATGCCCGGACGCATGAGAGATGAGGATGGGCACGGTGTCGGATACCGCATCCAGCACATGCTTATCCGGGTGCTGCTTACCGGGCAGGCTGTTGTTATCGTACCCAAAACCGATGAGCCATGTGCCAGGCTTTGTTTGGGGAAGGGCACGGCGCAGGGCTTGTACCAAAGCTTCGTTGGAGGTGCAGCTGCCCAGCGGCACCAGATCCAGCGTGGTTGCCAGCTGGGTGATATGGCTGTGGGGGTCGATAAAGCCGGGCAGCATGCAACAGCCCTTCAGGTCTACGGTAGTATCAGCCTGAAAAAGAATCTCGTCATCGCTGCCGACGGCCAGGATGCGGCCGTTTTCCACCAAAACGGCCTGGGCGCAGCGCCGGCTTTTCATGGTGAGAACAGCTCCGTTGTAATACGCTGTTTTCATTGGTTCACACTCCTTGCGGTTCCGGTTTGGTTTATACTCAGTATATCCCCCAAAATGGAAAATACAACGTAGAAGGCAAAGAAAAAGCGGAAAGCTGCAGCTTTCCGCTTGATAGCGCGCATCAGTTGACCTTTACCTTTTCCCAAAGCTGGTTGTAAAGATCGGTTTTATCGCCAAGGTCAAGATAGACTTCGCATTTTTCTACGACCTCTGCCGGCGGGTTATAGGCCGGATCCGACTTCATCTCTTTATCCATCAGCGCCAGCGCTTCTTTGTTGGGCGTGGAATAGCCGATGTATTCCGAGTTTTTGGCTGCCACTTCAGGTTCGCAGAGGAAGTTGATGAACCGGTAGGCGGCGTCCATGTTTTGGCAGTCCTTGGTGACGACGATGCTGTCGAACCACATATTGCTGCCTTCCTTGGGGACGACATACGCCAGATCCGGATTTTCCTCCATGCAGAGCATGGCGTCGCCGGAGTATACCACGGACAAAGCGGCGGAGCCGCCAACCATGGCCTGCTTGATGGCGTCCGTCATATATGCTTTCACCAGCGGCTTTTGGCTGGTCAGCGCCTGGGCGGCCGCTTCGATCTCCGCGTCGTTTTTGGTATTGACGGAATAGCCCAGCTTGCGCAGCGCCACGGCCATGGAATCGCGGGAGCTATCATACATGATGATGTTGCCCTTATACTTTTCATCCCAGAGGATATTCCAGGAATCCACCGTTTCGTCTACCATGGTGGTGTTGTACATGATGCCCAGCGTTCCCCAGGTGTAGGGTACGGAATACTTGTTGTCCGGGTCATAGGCCAGGTTTTTGAAGCTGTCGTCAATGTTGGCATAATTGGGGATCTGAGAAAGATCCAATTCTGCCAGACGGTCCTCTTGGATAAGCTTCTCAATCATGTAATCTGACGGAATCAGCACATCGTACTGCACGCCGCCGTCCATTTTGGCCAGCATGGATTCGTTGGAATCAAACGTATCGTACACCACATGGATATCGGGGTTTTCCTCCTCAAACTGTGCCAAAACATCTTCATCGATGTAATCGCCCCAGTTATAGACACGGAGCGTGACCTGGTCGCTGCTTTGCCCGCCGCAGCCCGCGACGGTAAACAGCATGAGAAACGAAAGAGCCAGGGTGCAGACCTTCCATAGTTTTTTCATGCCTTTTTCTCCTTTCTGTTTTGCCTGCTGGAACGCACATTGATGATGACCAGCAATATCATAACGCTGACAAACATGATGGTGCTCAGCGCATTGATCTTGGGGGACAGGCCGCGCCTTGCCATGGAATAGATGGTCATGGATAGGTTGCTGACGTCCTGCGAGGTAAAGTAGCTGACGACAAAGTCGTCGATGGATAGGGTAAAGGCGAAAATAAAGCCTGTTACAATGCCGGGCAGAATCTGCGGCAGCACGATTTTACGGAGCGCATAGCCCGGCTTTGCGCCGAGATCCAGCGCAGCCTCATAATGGGCAGGGTTTAGCTGCCGCAGCTTGGGCAGCACGCTGAAAATGACGTAGGGCAAATTAAAGGTGATATGCGCCAAAAGCATCGTGCCGTAGCCCAGGCGGATGCCGGCAAAGAGAAAGAGCATCATCAGCGAAATACCCGTTACGATATCTGGGCTCAGCATGGGGATATACGCAATGGTCTCCATGGCCTTTTGGCGCTTTTTCTTCATGCCATCAATGCCGATGGCCGCCAGCGTACCGATGATGGTGGCGCACAGCGCCGCGATGATGGCGATGGAAAGCGTGACCCATAGCGCATCCATGATGACGCTGTCCTGAAACAGCTCGGTGTACCATTTTAGCGAAAAGCCGCCCCAGCGCCCCATGGTGCGGTTGGCGTTGAAGGAAAAGACGATGAGCGTTAAAATCGGCACATACAGAAAGAGCAGCACAATGCCGAGGTAGGTATATTTGAGCTTTTTATGCTTCATCGTTTGCATCATAGCAGCAACCCTCCTTCTGCGGAGGAGCCGTCATGCCGCCGGAACAGCCACATGCTGATGAGCACCAGCACCATCATCACCAAGGACAGCGCCGCGCCGAAATGCCAGTTGCGCGTAAAGAGAAACTGGTTTTCGATCAGCTCTCCATACATCATGACCTGGCCGCCGCCCAAAAGACGGGAAACGGCAAAGGTGGTGGTGGCGGGGATAAATACCATCGTAATGCCCGAAACGATGCCCGGCATGCTCAGCGGCAGCTTTACCTTGCGGAACACCTGGAAGGAATTGGCCCCCAGATCCTCCGCCGCCTCAATAAGCTGCGGCTGCATTTTGGAGAGAATGGTGTATATCGGCAGAATCATAAACGGCAGGAAATTGTATACCAAGCCGATGATGACGGCGGTGGTGTTGTACAATAGCGAAACGTTGCCCAGCCCCACCAGGCCCAAAAGCTTGGCAATTAGGCCGTTGGTATCCAGCAGATTGATCCAGGCATAGGTGCGCAGCAAAAAATTCATCCACATGGGAATGATGATGAGCATTAAAATCAGGCTGCTGCGCTTGAAATGCCGCGAAGCCAGGATGCTGGCCACCGGGTAGCCGATCAAAAGGCAGATTAGGGTGGCTACCAGCGCGATCCATAGGCTGCGAACCAAAACGGTCAGGTAAGTAGGGGAAAACACCTGCGCCAGGTTTTCCAAAGAAAAGCAGACCGAAGCGCCGTTGGAGGTGGTGCAGGCATAGTACAGTACGATAAAGATGGGCACGATGATAAACAGCGCCATCCATACCTGATACGGCAAAGCATAACGGCTGCGTTTCATTCGTTGTCCTCCTCCTGATCGGCAAGGTACTGCTCCTCTTGCTCAGCGGCCAGCGGCTCGTCGGAGCGCTTCATGACATGAATGGCGTCCGGGTCCAAATAAATGCCGACAGTTTCGCCTACGCCTACGGCGTCGGTGGTATGCACCGTCCACTCCATGCCGTCTGCATCCTCCAGGGTAATCTCGTAATGCACGCCCATAAAGATGATATTTTTTACCGTGCAGGTCAGCATGCCCTTATCCACCGGCACGATGTCGATATCCTCTGGGCGAACGACCACCTCCACCTCCTCATTGGGGGCAAAGCCGGCGTCCAGGCAGGGGAAATCATACCCGCGGAAGCGGCAAAGGTAATCCTTCAGCATCACGCCGGGCGTGATGTTGGATTCGCCGATGAAGTCCGCGACAAAGGAATTGGCCGGCTCGTTGTAGATATCCACCGGCGTGCCGATCTGCTGAATTTCGCCGCGGCTCATGACCACGATGGTATCGCTCATGGTCAGCGCTTCCTCTTGGTCATGGGTCACATAGATAAACGTGATGCCGCTTTGCTGCTGCATACGCTTGAGCTCGGACTGCATTTCCTTGCGCATCTTTAGGTCCAGCGCGGCCAGCGGCTCATCCAAAAGCAGCACCTCGGGGTCGTTGACCAGCGCACGGGCGATGGCCACGCGCTGCTGCTGGCCGCCGGAGAGAGATTCTGGCCAACGCTTTTCAAAGCCGGCCAGGCCCACGAGCTCCAGCATTTCCGGCACGCGCTTTTGAATCTCTTTTTTATCGCGCTTTTTGATATTCAGCCCAAAGGCTACGTTGTCGTATACGTTCATATGCGGAAATAGGGAATACTTTTGGAATACGGTGTTGACCCGCCGCTGATAAGGGGGCACGTCGTTGATGCGCTTGCCCTCAAAGAGCAGATCGCCGCTGTCTGCCTGTTCAAAGCCGGCAATGATGCGCAGCATGGTGGTCTTACCGCAGCCGGAAGGGCCCAACAGCGTTAAAAATTCGCGCCGGCGCACATAAAGGTCTATCTTTCCCAGCGCTACCTCGCCATCAAACGTTTTCCGAATATTTTTTAGTTCAATCAGTCGTTCCGCCATGGCGGCCGTCCCCCCCTTTGTTGGATTAAAAATTCGGCGGGTCTGTAACCCATACGATCTTTGCTTCGCTTTTTCCCCGATTGGCAAGGCTGTGCGGCCGGGTAGGGGAAAAGTAAAAAGAATCACCCTTTTTCAGCTTGTGCTTGGCGCCGCCTACCGTTAAAAGCACGCTGCCGGAAAGCACGTAGCCAAATTCCTCGCCCTCGTGCGGGTCGTCCTCATAGGAATGGCCGCCGGGCTGCAATGTCAGAAGGATGGGCTCCATCCTGTTTTTCTGGGCATTGGGCACCAGCCAGCAGGTGGTGCTTTTGGCATCCTCATCAATTTTGGTAAACATATCGTCCGGCTTAAAGACAACCTGCTCCGGCTCCAAATCGCTGAAAAAATGCGCAAGATCCGTGCCCAGACAGGAAAGCACATCCACCAGCGTGGCAATGGAGGGCGAGGTCAGATCGCGCTCCAGCTGCGAAATAAAGCCTTTGGAAAGCTCAGCGCGGTCCGCCAGCTCTTCCTGGGTAAGCCCGTACATCATACGGAGCTCCTTGATCTTTTGGCCCAGCTGCATGCTTGGTCCCTCCTTTGGGCTTGGAACGGGTCTAAAATTAAAGTTTTATAAACTTTTTGTTTAGTGTTGCTTAACTTTGAGCCGTCATACATTAAATCATAAACGCCCCCTTCCGTCAAGACATAAAAATGCCTTACTTCAGACAAACTTTGTCTGTGGTGTAGAATTGCATGAAAATGGTAAAAAAGGTATCATGAAGAAAACGGATAAGGATAGGAAGATGCAGATGAAAAAAACAGCGGCGGGCCTTGCCGCCATACTGCTGGGCTGCCTGATGGTAGCGGGCTGCACACAGGCGCCGGCACAGCCGTCGTCTACGCCCATGCCAACGCAGGATACCACGCACAAGGAATATCAAAACTATATGACGATGACCACCCTTAAATATCCGGCCAGCTGGGAATACCAGGACCCGGATGACGACCAGGATTCGCAGATGACCGCCTATTTTGATATTGACGGCGGCACAGCTGTACTCCAGTTTTTATTTTTGACGGAGGAGGAAAAGCAGTCCAACGTCTACCTGCAGCAGCTGGATATCGACGACATCGCGCAGGAGGAGACCAAGGCGGGCCCGTATGAGGGGCTGCTTTTAAGCGGTACCAACGGCGCGGACAAGATCTCGGTGTTCCAAGGCTACCGAAGCTGGTACGATACCGGGCTGTACTGCATGCTGCGGGTATATATTAACTCCACCACCGAGGACAGCGACGATCTCTACGAGATCATGATGGATATTTTGGAATCCACCTCGGTATATGAGGAGGAAACGCCGGAAATTCAGCAGTGGGCCGAGCAGGATTTTACCGAGGAATACGGCATTAAGCTCTCTGTTCCGTCCGATTGGTATATCAATCCGGAATACTATTCCGAGCTGCCCACCTTGGTGCTGAAATTTGAAGTGGCAAAGGGAAACAACATCATTAGGGTGGAATACGGCACCGAAGACAAAGAAGGGTACCAGCAGCTGCTGGAGTCCGCAAAGAGCTTTGCCACAATGCAGTGCATCAATGGCACATATACCCAAAAAGGCAACGCCACAGAGCTCAGCGGCGTCTACGAAGGGCGCTTGGCGTATGCCAAGATTGAAAGGAAAAAGACGGTGGACGGAAAGATCAAATACCTGATGATTTCCTATCAGCTGCGCCCTGAGCTGCAAAAGGCGTACCAAGGGGCTATCGATCAGATGGCGCAGTCCATCGTCTTGCAATAAGCTGCCGTTCCGGGGGTATACTAAGGGAAGACTGATAGATCCGGGGCAAACACTTCGGAAGCAATACAAAGAGCTTTGCAGTAAAGGAGAGAAAGAACATGAGAGATCCGCGTCAAACGCAACTGGCCAAAAATCTGATCCGCAACGCCGTGAATCTGCAAAAGGGAGAAAAGGTCTGGATCAACATGACAGCTTACGACCCTGCCATGGTCACAGCGCTGGTAGAGGAAACCTATGCCGTGGGCGGCTATCCGTTCGTGGTGCTGAGCGATCCCAAGATTGAACGCAAACTGATGCAGGGCATGACGGAGGAACAGGCCAAGATCATGGCGGAGCTGGATAAGGCCAAGATGGAAAAAATGGATGCATATATCGCCATCCGCAACGCCGAAAACATCTTTGAATCGGTGGATGTGCCGCAGGACATTTCTGCCATGTATAACCGTGTATACAGCCAGCCGGTACACATGGAAACGCGCCTTCCAAAAACCAAGTGGGTGGTGCTGCGCTATCCGTCCCCCAGCATGGCACAGCAGGCGCAGATGAGCACTGAGGCGTTTGAGGACTTCTATTTCTCCGTGTGTAATTTGGACTACAACAAAATGTCCAAAGCTATGGACCCGCTCAAGGCGCTGATGGAGAAAACGGACAAAGTGCATCTCAAAGGGCCGGGCACCGATTTAACCTTTTCCATCAAGGGCATCGGCGCAATGAAGTGCGATGGCGAAAAGAACATCCCGGATGGCGAGATCTATACCGCGCCCGTGCGGGACAGCGTCAACGGCATCATCACCTACAACACGCCGTCGATGGTGCAGGGCTTCAAGTATGAAAACGTCAGCTTTACCTTTGAAAACGGAAAGATCGTAAACGCCACGGCCAACGATACAGACCGCATCAACCATTACCTGGATACCGACGAGGGCGCGCGGTATATCGGGGAATTTGCCATCGGGGTGAACCCCAATATCAACAACGCCATCTGCGATATTTTGTTTGATGAGAAGATTGCCGGCAGCATCCACTTTACCCCCGGCAATTCCTACGACGATGTGGGCAACGGCAACGTATCCGCCATCCACTGGGATTTGGTGCTGATCCAAACGCCGGAATATGGCGGTGGAGAAATCTGGTTTGACGATGTGCTGATTCGCAAGGACGGCCGCTTTGTGCTGCCCGAGCTGGACTGCCTGAATCCGGAAAACCTGCGCTGAAAGGGAGGAACAAACCGATGAGAGATCCTAGAATCGACAAATTGGCGGAAATGCTTGTCACCTATTCCATGGGCGTGCAAAAGGGCGATCATGTGGCGATGAATCTTTTGAATCCCGTTCCGGCGTTTGCTGAGGCCGCCATTGAGCAGGTGTACAAAGCGGGCGCTCTGCCGTTTGTGCAGATCACCAATTCCGAGGTCAGCCGCGCCGTCAACCGCGGCATGGACGAAGCCATGGCAAAGCTGCAAAGCGAGTTCCTGTGCCAGCGCATGGACAAAATGGACTGCGCGTTGTATTGCTATGTGGACCATAACGCCTATGAATCCAGCGACGTGCCCAGCCAGACACAGGCCATGATGAGCCGGCTGATTTCAAAGCCGCTGGACGATGTGATGCGCAAGCACAAAAATCGCTGGGCGCTGTTGCAGTGGCCCACCGAGGAAGCGGCGCAAAAGGCGGAGATGAGCACCGAAGCGTTTGAGGACTTTTTCTTTGACGTATGCTGTGTGGATTACAAGGCCATGGGCGAGGCAATGAAGCCGCTGGTACAGAGGATGGAGCAGACGGATAAGGTGCGCCTCAAAGGCCCCGGCACAGACCTGACCTTTTCCATCCGTGGCATCCCGGCTGTGCCGTGCGACGGGCACTTCAACATCCCGGACGGCGAAATTTACACCGCGCCCGTAAAAGACAGCATCAACGGCGTCATCGCCTTCAATACGCCCAGCGTGGAGGACGGCTTTAAGTTTGAAAACATTGTGCTGACCTTTGAAAACGGCAAATGTGTAGACGCCAAGGCCAACAACACCAAGCGCATCAACGAAATTTTGGATACCGATGCAGGCGCGCGGTATGTCGGCGAGTTTGCCCTGGGTGTAAACCCCAAGATCAAACGGCCGATGTGCGATACGCTGTTCGATGAAAAAATCGCGGGCTCGGTACATTTTGCGCTGGGCGCCTGCTACGATGAAGCGCCCAATGGCAACGCCTCTGCCATTCATTGGGACCTGGTGCTGATCCAAACGCCGGAATACGGCGGTGGGGAGCTGTGGTTTGACGATGTGCTGATCCGTAAGGACGGGGATTTTGTCCTGCCGGAGCTTTTTGCGCTGAATCCTGAAAAATAAGGAAATTCTCATGGGAACATGCTTGCATGTTAGGGAAAACTTTGATAACATAATATGCGTATGAAAATGTTTTGTTAGGTTTTTTGAAAACCTAGAAATCTAAAATCTCCAAGGAGGCACTCATTATGGCAGTGAAAGTTGGTATCAATGGGTTTGGCCGTATTGGTCGTATGGTATTCCGTGCGGCGATGACCAAACCGGAAATCGAAATCGTAGGCGTAAACGATCCGTTCATCGATCCGGATTACATGGTGTACATGCTCAAATATGACTCTGTACACGGCAAGTTCGACGGCGAAGTATCCGCCAAGGACGGCAAGCTGGTTGTAAACGGCAAAGAGATCACCGTATTCAACTGCATGGATCCCAAAGACATCGATTGGAAATCCTGCGGCGCTGAGTACATCGTAGAGTCCACCGGCGTGTTCACCACCACCGAAAAGGCTTCTGCTCACTTCAACGGCGGCGCGAAGAAAGTTGTTATCTCTGCGCCCAGCTCCGATGCGCCGATGTTCGTTATGGGTGTAAACCACAACACCTACAACAAGGACATGAAGGTTATCTCCAACGCTTCCTGTACCACGAACTGCTTGGCTCCTCTGGCCAAAGTGCTGAATGATAAATTCGGTCTGGTAGAAGGCTTGATGACCACCGTACATGCCACCACCGGCACCCAGAAGACCGTTGACGGCCCGTCCAAGAAAGACTGGCGCGGCGGCCGTGCGAACATGGGCAACATCATCCCGTCTTCCACCGGCGCTGCCAAAGCGGTTGGCAAGGTTATCCCGGAACTCAACGGCAAGCTGACCGGTATGTCCATGCGTGTTCCGACCCTGGACGTTTCCGTGGTAGACCTGACCTGCCGTCTGGCCAAGGATGTTACCTATGATGAAGTCTGCGCGGCGATGAAAGAAGCCAGCGAAGGCGAACTGAAGGGCATCATGGGCTACACCGAAGATGCGGTTGTTTCCACCGACTTCACCGGCGATCCCCGCACCTCTATCTTCGATGCCAAAGCTGGTATCGCTCTGACCGGCAACTTCATGAAGCTGATCTCCTGGTATGACAACGAATGGGGCTACAGCAACAAGCTGTGTGACCTGCTGTTGCATGCTGCGAAAGTAGATGCTGAATAATCGAATTTTCGATGAGAAAAGGCCTTGCCATATGGCAGGGCCTTTTTTGATGAGTGTTTTTTACAACAATAGGGATGCGCAGGCAAGATACAAAGGTAAAACAAATATATCATAATATGTTTATGCATTTCTTGTATACAACCCAAGTTCGAGAAAAAAAGGAGGCAAAAAGCCTCCTTTTTCTATGCGTTTTTCAGAGAACGGTTTCCATCTCGAATTTCTCCCAGGGAATATTGACCTCGGCGCCATGGTTTATGATGTCGTCGATATGCAGCAGCAGGGGGAAATCATCCGCCGTAGTCAACCCGCGCTCGATGAGCTTGCGCACGGCCCGGGCGGTACGCGTGGAAATCACGACGGATTCCAGCGTAATGCCGCTGAGCTGTGCCATGGCATCGTCAAAGGATACACCGCGGCCCAGCAGCGTGCCGATCTTGCGGGTGCGCCCGCCAAAGATGGTGACATACAAATCGCCAACGCCATAGACGATGTTGTCTTCATGCCCACCGATGAGCTTGAGCAAACGACGCATTTCGCGGATAGATTGGGCAAACAGGGCTGCTTGGGAATTGTAATGCAGCGTGCCGCCCACACCCTCGATGCGCTCGGATAGCCCTACGGCCAGGGAAACAGCCAGCGCATAGGCATTTTTCATGGCCACGGCACATTCTACGCCGGTTACATCTGTGGATAGGCAGATGTGGTAATAGTCTGTTTCAAAGATGGCCTTAAGACGGCGCAGCACCTCGATATCCGGCCCGCAAAAAGCAACCAGCGTGGGGTCGTGGTCTGCCAGCTCATAGCTGGTGCAGGGGCCGCCCACGGCGTTGAGACACAGCTTTTTATCGCCCAAGCGCTGGGCATAAAGGTGGGGGAAGGAGATCATGGTACCGTCCTCCAGGTCTTGCATGCCCTTTGTGATGGAAAGAACTGGCAGAGCTTCCGGCACTTTCGGCAAAATGTTTTCCGCAAACCAGTCTACGCCAAAGCTGCTGACGCCGCCAACCAAGACATCCGCGCCCTGCATGGCCTCTTCCAGCTGCTCGATTTGATAAAACTTAAATCCCTCGGGGAACGGACGCTTTAGGGTAAGGTGTGTATTGGTCTTTCTGGCATGGTCGATGATCTCACGGTCCAGATGGGTGCCGACCAGGCGGACTTCATGCCCATTTTCCCGGGCAGGGAATCCGATGGCCGATCCCATCATGCCGGCGCCAACGATGGTGATGATGCTCATTGTAATGCTCCTCTCCAGGCCGTGGCTTTGGCCCTTATACGTTTGACTTTATATACAGTG
>UREB01000015.1 GCA_900546685.1 uncultured Eubacteriales bacterium
CCATGGCCAGGCCCGTCGGTATCATCGCCGTACCGCCCGCCGCAATTTCTACCGCCGTTTCCAGGCAGGCGTAAAGATCTGCACCCGCCGCCTCTGCCGAGCCATAGCTGGGCATGGCCGCATGCTCCTTCAGCTTTTTGATATATACAGGCATTGTCTGCATTGCATTTCCTCCCATGCTTTTTCTTCTATGCTACACGACAACGCGCAAAACTGCAAAGTGTTTTTGTTTACGTTGACAAGCCCTGAAATTTATGGTATTTTTTGAGAACATGAAAAACCCGTGAGGGAGTAGTTGTGCGCACGCTGTGCGTGGCAAGTCAACATACTGGCATCCGCCTGGCTTGCCTTAATGAACGAGACTCATGCAGGGCTTTGTTTGGCCCGTATGCGTCTTTTTTTGTATCCCTTATTTGTGTGGGCTGGGTTTTTCAATCTTTGTAGGGGTTGAATGGAATATGATGACTTGGGAACTATTGCTCATTGCCGTAGGGCTGAGCATGGACGCCTTTGCTGTTTCGATCTGCAAAGGGCTTTCCAGCGGCCAAGCCAGTATCCGGCATTGTACGGCAGCCGGGCTGTATTTTGGCGGGTTTCAGATGCTGATGCCGTTTTTGGGCTATGTGCTGGGCCGCCAGTTTCAATCGATGATCACCAGCTTTGATCATTGGATCGCCTTTGTGCTGCTATGCTTTATCGGCGCCAATATGATCCGGGAATCCCGCCGGGAAGCCGAGCCGGAAAACGCGGATTTCGGCCCGCGCGCCATGCTGCCGCTGGCCGTTGCCACCAGCATCGATGCGCTGGCCGTCGGCATCACGTTTGCGTTTTTACAGGTCAACATGTATATCGCTCTGCCGCTGATCGGCGGCGTCACCTTTCTGCTTTCGTTTGCCGGGGTCAAGCTGGGGCATGCCTTTGGCGCCAAATATAAATCCAAGGCAGAATGCCTGGGCGGCCTGGTCTTGATTTTGATTGGGCTGAAAATTCTGCTAGAGCACCTGGGTTTTCTCGGCTAAATACAAAAAAACAGGCCGTAGGCCTGTTTTTTCTTTCGCTTTACAGCGCGCTGTTTACCATATCCAACAGATCCGCCTTGCTCTTGACGCCGACCGACGCCGCCACCTGCTGCCCGCCTTTGAAAAGCATCAGCGTGGGAATGGTCATGATACGGAACTGCTCGGCCAGCGCCTGTTCATCGTCTACGTTTACCTTGCCGACCTTTACCTTGCCGCCCAATTCCTCTGCCAACTGATCCACAATGGGGCTCAGCATCCGGCACGGGCCGCACCAACTGGCCCAGAAATCCACCAGCACCGGCTCGGTAGCCTGCATTACTTCCTGCTGAAAATTGTCCTTTGTCAATGTAACGATTGCCATTGTATGTTTCCTCCTATGTCTTTTGTTTTTTGCGTCTTTTGCTTTGTTTTCTGTTCGTCTTGCCCTGCGGAGGCGTTTTATGCCCTTGGTTCCTGTTGTGCCCTGCCGGAAAAGATCTTATGCGCCACATCTGCCAGCGTAATGTGGGAAAGGCGCTGTCTACATAGCGTATCCAGCTCTTGATACAGGGCATCCATCACCCCGGCCATGCCGGAGGCCACCAAACAGGGTAGGTCCTTTCCGCCGCTGTGCCAAGAGGAACAGACAAACCGCTCCCCCAGCGCCTCTGCAATTTCGCACAGCGTCACCGTTTCAGGCGCCCGCGCGCTTTGATAGCCGCCCACAGCGCCCTCTTTGGTGTCCACAAGGCCGGCTTTTTTCAATTTCGCCATTACCTTGCGCACCCGGGCCGGGTTGGTACAGATGTTTTGCGCCAGCACTTCGCTGGAGGCCGTCTCTCCCCGGTGATGCAGGTACACCAAGCCGTGGATGGCAACGGTAAACTCGCTTGTCATCTCATCCCTCCCCAAACTGTAATTTTTATTGTTTCAGTTCTACATCTGTTATTTTAATTGTTACAGTTTGGTTTGTCAAGCACTTTTTTCCATTTTTTTGAAAAAGACGGCCGCATATCGCAGCCGTCCTTTACACCCAGCCCAGCAGCCGGGCAGCCGTAGTCACCAAAAAGCAGAGCGCCATGCCCACGGCCGTAGGAATGGCCATGGCCGCCGCCGTCCATTTCCAGCTGCCCGTTTCCTTTCGGATGGTCAGGCAGGTGGTAGAGCAAGGCCAATGCATCAGCGAAAACAGCACGGTGCACAGGGCCGTGAGCCACGTCCACCCGTTTTGCACCAAGATGCTCTTGAGCGCCATAAGAGAGGGCAGGTCCGTCAGGTTGCCCGTTGCCATATACGCCATGAGAATGATGGGAAATACGATTTCATTGGCGGGAAAGCCCAGGATAAACGCCATCAGAATCACACCATCCAAGCCGATGAGATGGGCAAAGGGGTCCAAAAACTGCGTGCAATGTGCCAAAATTGTCGATCCCCCGATGTTTACATTGGCCAAAACCCAGATCAGCAGCCCGGCAGGCGCCGCCACTGCCACCGCCCTGCCCAGCACAAACAGCGTTCGGTCGCAGATGGAACGCACGATGACCTTGCCGATCTGCGGCCGCCGGTAAGGAGGCAGCTCCAGCGTGAAGGAAGAGGGCACGCCCTTTAGAATCGTTCTGCTTAGCAAGCTGGAAACGCAGAACGTCATGACAATGCCCAATACGATCACCGCCGTGAGGATCAGGGTGGAATTCAGCGAGGATAGGAACCCGCTCTGCGCCGTGCCCGCCACAAAAAACATCGAGATGATGGCAAGAAGCGTTGGGAAAGCGACGTTTTGCCAAAGGGGGATTTCCTATTGAAAGTATAGATGCACCGTGCCGTTGCGCCATACGATTTTTTCCAAGATCTCTCGGTATATCGCTTGCTTTTGCGCCAGCGGCAGCGTATGTAGCGGCGCTGGCGGGGGCATGGTCCGTATCATTTCTTGCCGTTTACGGGCCGCTAGCTGCTGCAAAATCGGCTCCGCGTCCGGCAATTCCGAAAGCAGCTGGATGGCCCGTTCGATCTGCGGCAGGCCGGCCGCCTTTGCCGCATCATTGTCCCGCTGCGCCTGCTGCAGATAGGGAGAGATGGCCCGCCAAACGGCCTGCTCAATGCTATTGTCCGCTGTTTCCCCCGCAAGATTGGGGCCTTGGCACGCCTGTGTTCCCTGCCGCCGCTTTCGCCGGCAGACATAGTCAAACCCCCGGCCATGGGCGCGCTTTTTCGCCTCCATAGGCGCGCCGCATACGCCGCAGCGCAGCAGGCCGGAAAACAAGGCATATCGGTTTTGTGGCAGGCGGTTCCTTGGCTGTTTTGCCAGCTTTTGCTGTACACGCCGCCATACCCCGCCCTCTATCATCCCTTCATGCGCGCCCAGCGCCACCACCCATTGCGCCTGCGGCCGCCAAGCGCCGGGCTTTTTCCTGTGCTGCCGTTTGTTATACACCATAAGGCCCTGCGCCCCGGTGGCCCGTTCCGGCGAAAAGCACAGCACAGCGCCCTGCTCGGCAAAATATCGGTATGCTTG
Organism: uncultured Eubacteriales bacterium; assembly: GCA_900546685.1. Lineage (GTDB taxonomy): Bacteria > Bacillota > Clostridia > Christensenellales > QAND01 > UMGS1975. Next base: position 3,511 of record UREB01000015.1, read on the forward strand.
CTCGTCCGCTTTACAATACACCGGATTGCGCAGCATGGATTTTACCCCTGCCAACGTGTACTCTACGCCCCTTTGCGCCAATGCCTTTTGCGCGGCCTGGGCGCGGCCCGTTTTTGCAAAGGCGGCAAACGCTTCCTTGACGGCCTGCGCCTGGTTTGGAACCGTCCGCAGCCTGTGTATGGTTTTGACGCCGGACGGCGTTTGAAGAGAGGCCGCCACGCTGCAAAAGCCCAGCGGCGGCTTTCCACCCAGCCATTGGCCGGTACGCGCCAGTAGCTGCATATTGTCGCTGACCCGCTCGGCAATGGTCTCTCGTTCCAGCTGGGCAAAGACGGACGCGATATAGAGCATGGCTTTGCCCATCGGCGTGGCGGTATCGAATTGCTCCCGGATACAGACAAAGCTGACCTGGCGGCGGTTGAGCGTTTCAATGAGGGCGGCAAAATCCGTCACGCTGCGGCTGACCCGATCCAGCCGATAGCATACCAGCATATCCACCCGCCCGGCCTGCACCGCCTCCATCAGCGCGGCAAACTGCGGACGGTGCAGCGTAGCGCCGGAAAAGCCTTCATCCTCATAGACCTCTATCTCTGCCTGTGGCCAATGATGCTCGATATACTGTCTGCACAGCGCCGCCTGGTTTTCGATGGAATCCCCCGTTTCACTCTTTACCGATTTTCGGCTGTAAATTGCAGCACGCATGGCATCGCCTCCCTCGGTCTAGCGTATGCATCCTGTGCAGCCGATAACGCATACACTGCGTAAAAAGGAGGAACCGCCATGCCTCGGCCCGATGTTTATCCCGTTTCCATCCACCTGACCCCTGCACAAGCCCAGCGCACAGCGCAAAAGCTTTTACAGGCCCTTCAGGCCGCGCAGCAAACCGCGCAAAAAAAGCAGCGCCCTCCGGCGCCGCCCTCTGCCAAGCCATAAAGCTTATTTTGGTTTTCTTATGCCAAACACGCTGCCGTTGTAGCGGTATAGCACGGCGATGCAAAATGCCACGCCACCGATCATGAGGACAAGCCCCACCACATAGCCGATGTCCGCTCCGCACAGCAAGTTCACATACGGCATGGCCGTGCAGCCGGCGCCGACGGCCATAAGCCCCTGCCCCATGCGGCGGGCAAATGCCGGCAGCTTTTCCGGCATTACGTTTTGGGTATGGTACCAGTGCAAAAGCCCTACCTCGCCTTGCCAGCCCGTTCGATAGGCCATATACATGACCAACAGCCCTATGGCCGTTTCTATGACGATCTCTCCCAGCATGCTATACCCCCGTCTTCGTTTGCGCGCCTTGCCTGGGATGTCTTCTTAAATTTCCGTATTTTTTCAGCCGGTACAGATAGTAAGCCAAGACCAGGGCAAATACGCCGTTCATCACGATCATCAGCAGCAAATAGCCCCAGGCCGCGCCTACAAGGCCGGCCGTCCGTACCGCAAAGGGCATCAGCACCAGCGATAGGAGAAATACGCTGCCATAGCCCACCAGTACCATATACTGCCGGCGCATGATGGTGATGCAATAATAAAACACCCCGTACAGCGCCGAAACCCCGCCGGCAGCCAGCAGCACCATCAAGACGCCCCGGTATCCTTCAAGCTCTACGCCGTAAAACCAGGACAACACCGGGATGCCAAATAGATAACCGCCCGTCATGCATACCAACGTAATGAGCAGGGTATACACGATCTGTTTTCCCATCGTCAGCAAAAACTTTTTTACCTGGCCCTGGCCAAACTGCGTCGCCAGCACGGATAGCTGCGGCTTTAGGATAAAGCCCCCAAACAGATTGATGACAAAGGCCGGCATAAACAGAATGTTGAAATACGTTTGAATCTCGGAAGCCAGATATGCATCGATGGCATACTTGGCGGAATTGTTGATATAGCCCGATAAAAAAGACCCAATAAACAGCGGCAGGCAGGCCAGCAGAAGCCGGCGCAAATGGCCGAACCGGAATTGAACTGTAAAGGATTCAAACGCGCTTACCACAGCAGAATCATATACCAGGAACACAATCCAATGGGCCAGCACCAAGCAACAGGCCGACACTATAAGGTTTTTGCTAACATACAGCGCTATAATAAAGCTGCTGGTAGAAACAAGGTATTTGATAAATACGCCCTTGGCCGATAGATCATACCGTCCCTTTTGCTGGTATAGGCCCTCGAAGACATCGGAAAAGGCCTCTCCGCCTCTGTATAGGCAGAAAATCAAGGTAAGGGCCGCCTTTTCCAGCGTAAACCGGCTAAAGAGCACCCAAGCCATCCCTGCCAGCATCATCAGGCCTACGGTGATGATACGCGAAGCAAAATAATCCTTAAATGCATACATATGCTGTATATCCGAAGCTTGAAACGTGCGCATACAGTACCAGCCCAGCGTCAAAAGCTGCTGAGATACCGCAAAGCAAATGGAGTAGACGCCACCCTCTGCCGCGCCCAATATTTGCGTAACGGCCCACAGCATAATCACACTGCTGCCCGCATACATCAGCCCGGAGGTCACCGTCCACAGATAGGTCTTATGCCCCAAGTTTTTCCCGTTGCCCAAAATCAAGGAACGCAGCTTTTCTTTCAATCCTTTTCTCCCTACATGCCACCTGCTCGTTTGTCGCTTAAAAATTACCGTGTTTCGTCTCCGAAATCCAATACCTTGGCCCCGTGGTTGTACCGCTGTTCTTCTGGCGGCATTTCCATATAATCCCCATACATACGGGTCAACATTTCATGGTTGCAGGCCATTGCCTTTACCGTCATCCCTTCAAACTTCAGCTCTTGTAGCGGAAATATCTCGTCTTTTTTGACAATGCTGATTTCCGGCTCTACATCGCACAGCGATGCGACAAGGCTCGTTTGGTTGTGATAGCGCAAAGACGTCTCCCTGTATTTTCGGTTGATATAATCCACCGAAACAAAGGCCTTGAGCAGGTAATGCACCACAAAGCATCCTGCCGACATGATCTTGCCCATCACCCCTTTGAACGGCACCGTGGGATTGGGGATGATGCGCAGGATATACATACGAGTATATAAATTGATGTCCCGAAGCTGCTTTTTACGCAGTTTTGGGTCCTCCGGCACGTTGTCATACGGAAAAATATCGATCCGTATTCCAAAAGTGGTAGGGTACTTTGAATGCTCGTCGGTAATATGCTTTGTGCCTACCTTGCACATTCTCATGGTGTATCCCAGGCAATCCTTATTGATCTCTGCATTCATCAATTCATATTTGCCTTCTATCTCCCCGGGGGCCACCTGTAAAAACTTTTCATAATCATCCCGCAGCATTCCCACGTCCATATCATCGTCCCACGGGATAAAGCCCTGATGGCGCACCGCGCCGATGGCCGTGCCGCCGTTGACAAAATACGGCAGATCATGCTTTTCACAGATCTCGATAAACGCTGCAAGCACTTCCATCTCGGTTTTTTTCAATCGTTCCAGTTCTTCTGGTTTATAGGCGTACTGCACTACCCTTCCCCCTCTTCCAACTTAAATCCACGCATCGGTTATCTTTCATCGCCGAAGTCCAGTTCGTATGGCGGATGGTTATGGCGCTTGTCCTCCGGCGGCAGCTGCATATAGTCACCATATCGTTTGGCTAAATAGCTCTCAACGCCGCCCGGAAAACGCATCATCAGCCCGTTAAACGGCATTTTTTTTGTTGGCAAGAGCTGCTCTTTATCTATGATGCTGGTAAAGGGCGTAGGGTCAAAAAACCACGCAACGCGCTTTGTTTCCTCATTTTCATATCGCCTACTTGCTCTCATTGCCTTTTCATACAGCCAACGAGGGGAAATGCGAAATAACCACAGGAAAAAATGTGCTACCTGGCAAGCTGCATGCACCAGCACTGCTTTCCATCCGCCAAAATACAAGGTAGGCTTCCCGATATGACGCAAAATCAGCAGCTTGCCCCAAAACCAGGCTTTTTTTCCTTGCTTACGCATCGCTTTATCATCGTCAGCAGCGTTGTCAAATGAATACAAGTCCAAAAAAATTCCAAAATTGCATTTGCAGTTTTTCAGCGGCTCTTCATGGAACACGGTCCCCTTTTTTACAAGGCGGGTGGTCGGAAGGGGATAGTTTCGGTCCTCCACGGCATTGAGCACCTCGTATTTGTCCGAAAGCTCCTCTTTGGCCAACGCCAGAAAGCGATCGTAATCCTTGCGCAAAAAGCCGATGTCGATGTCGTCATCCCACGGGATGAACCCTTGGTGGCGCACCGCGCCGATGGCCGTGCCCCCCACGCCAAAATAATCGATATCATGCCGATCGCAAAGATCGATAAAATCCTTCAAAATCTCCAGCTCCGTTTCCTGTACCCGTTTGAGCACCTCCGGATCATAGGCTTGGTACAACAATGTCCTGCCTCCCTCACTGATTTCTATTCGCCCTCCCGCCACGCTGCCATCCTCCTTTTGCACAGGGGCGGGTTTTTCCGCATGAAAATAGGCCGCACCTTGTCCTAAGATGCGGTTTTTTGCATTATACCATCTGCCTAAAACCGTGTCAAAACAACAAAAACAGCCTGTCAGGTATACAGGCGGTCCAGTTTTTTCAAATCGCTGTAATTGTCGATTTCTATGATATCTTCAAACGTACAGGGACGCACCTGTACCTGGTAATCCTTCAGATGATATTCCAGCGCTACCTGGTCCCAGTACCGTTCCTTTCCGCCCGGCATTTCATAGACCTGCTTGATATGCTCGGCCAGCTTGGCGCCGTCCTCGTTTGACCAATAGGACACGCCGAACATATGATAACAGTTTTGCCCTCCGATCCCAAGATGCGTGATACGCCCTTGCTTTACCTCAAAGCACCAGTCGTCCGTCCGCTCCACCGGCACGCCCAGGTAATTGGAGGCATACTGGTATTTGGTAATCAGGCTCTGATTGTACAGCACCAGATCGGCGTCCATCACATAGGCGTTTTGCAGCAGGTTACGCACGCATAAAGCCGAAGAAATATTGTTGGTTTCATTATAGAGCGGATTTTCCACAAAGCGTATGCCCGGATATTTATACAAAAGCTGATCGAATTGCTCGCCAAGGTATCCCCGTACCACCACGACCTCTTCAATGCCAGCAGCATACACCGCATCCAACATGGTATCGATCATACGCGTGCCCTTTACGCGCACCAGCGGCTTTGGCGTGTTCAGCGTTACCGGCACCAGCCTAGAGCCAAACCCTGCCGCCAAAAACACGGCGCGCCGGACACGATACGGTTCCAATGCCTCCAAGCCATACTCCGTGATGCCCGCCTCATCCACATATCCCAGCGCTTCCAAGCTTGTCACCGTCTTATTGATGGTCCCCAGCGAAACGCCGGTATGCTTGGCCAGTTCGCGCTGCGTTTTCGCGCACCGCTCTTTTTCCAAGCAGGTTAAAACATCAAATTGTCTTTGGTTCAAAGCCATTTTCTTCCTCCCCATCGCGCCTTGCGGCCCCGTGTCTTTTCAAGCCATGGATGACGCCTTTCATCAACAAATTCACTACCAAAATCAAAAGCGAGACATACGCCGAGCATTCCAACAGCATCATCCCTTCAAACTGCGTAATCATCATGGAAACCGGCATATTTTTCACCGTACTCAAAAACGAAACCGCTGAGATGGTGATCATGGAGTTGACAAAGAAATAGGAAAACATCTCCAGCATGGTATCCCGGGTCTGCGGGATAAACACATCTTTGATCAGCCGCCAAGACGGGATGCCAATGGTCTTTGCCACCGCCTCTAGATTCGGATTGAGCTTGTGCATCGCATTGTAGGCCATCAAATATGGCGAGGCAAAAAAGTGTATGGTGTTCACCAAAATCAGGATGGCGAGCGTACCGTACAAAAACGATCCCTTAAAAAACATCACGTACGATAAACCCAGCACAATGCCCGGCACCGCCAGCGTCGCAATAGAGCCCAAGTGCAGCGAGCGCGCCAAGATGCCTTTGCTTCTGGCGGCAAAATAAGCGTTCAGATAAGCGATCGCCGTACCGGCCGTGGCCGTCAGCACAGCGATGATCAGCGAATTGACCAGGTATTTCCCCGTCCCCATATCCATGGCCTGTGTAATGTTGTGCAGGCTCAGCGACATATCGATCGGATACTTTTCCACAAACGTCAGCAGCGCAAAGGAGACAATGGGCAACAGCACCAGCACAACGGCAACGCCCACCAGCACCCTGCACACAAAATCGCGCTTGTGGCTTTTTTTTATTTCAAAGCTTCTGACTGTAAAGGAAGCGTTGCCGCTGTCCTTGTTGAACAGATCAAACAAAAACGCCACCACCGCGGGCATCAGCAAAAACAGCCCTACGACCGCGCCCTTGCCAAAATTCATCAAGCCGATTACTTCGTTGTACATATAGACGGGCAGCGTCATAAATTTACCGCCCACCATCAGCGGCACCCCATAATCGGTAAAAATCAAGGTAAAGGTGGCAAACATGACCGAGATCATCGGTTTTCTCAGGTATGGCAGTGTGATAGACAGAAACTGCCTGATTTTCGGGATACCCAGTACCTGGGCGGATTCATACACCGTATAATCCTCGTATTGAAACACATCCAGCAGCATCAAAAACGCCACCGGGAACGAATACATCACCGAGCCTATGACAATGCCCCAAAAGCCGTAGATGCTGGTGTTGAGGCCCAAAAGGTTGGTCAAGACCCCGTTGGCGCCAAACAGTACGATGAGCCCCATCCCGTGAGAAATGGAGGGAATCAGCATCGGCAGCGACAGCAGCTGAGATAAGGCCCCCTTTTTCCCCAAGCCGGAGCGCGCAATGCACCACGCCAGCACAAGGGCCAGCACCAAGGAAACCGCCGTGGCCGTCAGCGTCACCAGTACGGAATTTTTCAGCGATTCCAAAAATTGCCTGGAGCCCACAATGCTGCCCACATCTACGCTGCCTATGGAAAACAGCAAGCATATAAGCGGCGCCAGCACCGCAATGATTAAAAATACCAATAGCGATGCCTTGACCACCGCCCTGGCCTTCCATGTTCTTCTTTTCTGCATCCTGCTTACTCCACACAGCGTTTCAGATCCGCCATCTTCTGCTTTAATTGCGCCACCACAAAGCTCTCTACAAAGGCGTTTTTCGGGTGATGAAAGATCTCTTGCGGCGTGCCGATTTGCTCGATGGTTCCCTCGCTCATCACCATGATACGATCGGACATGGTAAACGCCTCTTCCTGGTCATGGGTGATGTAAATCACCGTCGCCTGCGTCTTTTTCTGCACATCCTTTATGACCCGGCGCAGCGCCAGCCGGTTGCTGGCGTCTAAGGCGGACAACGGCTCATCAAACAGCAGCACATCGGGCTGCAGCGCCAGCGTGCGCGCAATGGCCACGCGCTGCTGCTGGCCGCCGGACAGCTTATCCGGTTTTTTCCCGCTGTGCTCTTCCATCCCCACCTGCGACAACACTTCCAACGCCCTTTGGCGGGAGGAAGCCTTAAAATCGGGGTGCAGCTTTAGCGCATATTCCACATTTTGCAGCGCAGTCATATTGGGGAACAGCGCATAGTTTTGGAAGACGATGCCCATGCCGCGCTTGGCCGGCTCAAAGCTGGAAATATCCACGCCATCTTTGAGGATGCGCCCGCCGTTTTGCTCGGTAATCCCGATCAGGATACGCAGCAGCGTCGTCTTTCCGCAGCCGGAAGATCCCAGTACAGACAAGAACTCGCCCTCGTATACCGAAAACCCGATATGATCCAAGATCGTCTTTTTCCCGTAGGTCTTATACAGGCCTTCTACCTTGATCTTTTCCGTTTGGTTTAATACTGCCATAGCGAAAGCAATTCTTCCTTTTTCTGTTGATCTTCAATGCCCGTCATGTCTGCGTAGGGAATATCTTGCGGGAAATTCTCAATCACAGTATTTTGGTCTTTGTAAATCTTTTCCGGATTGAATTTCTCCTTATCCTCGCTGATCAGATCGTTTATGATAAACTCAAACACCTCTTTGACGGCAGGATCTTCCAGCCGGCCTTCCACCACGCCGATGCCGTAGGTGGTATACGGGGCGCCCTCTTCAAAATAGAGAATCTCTAAATTTACGCCCTTGTTGATCTCCTGCACGGCCTGGTATGTCATTCCAAGGCCAATGGCAGCCTCTCCTTGTACCACGGCACTGACCGGGCCAGAGCCGGAAGAGGTAAACTGCAAGATGTTTTCTGATAGCTTATCAAAGTACGCCAGCGCCTGCTCCTGCCCCATTACATTGACCAGATTCAGTAGGAAGGTATACCCCGTGCCGGAGGATTTTGGGCTGGGCATAGAGATCAGCCCTTTATACTGAGGATCCAGCAGATCCTGATAGCTCTTAGGTGTCGGCAGCCCTTTATCCGCCAAAATTTCCGGGTTGATTACAATGGCGCTGCTTACGCGCTCAAAGACTAAATATTTATGGTCTTTATCTACCAGCTCCGGCATATAGCGCGACGTATCGTATGCGGACAGATCCGCCAACATATCCTTCAAAGATTCCAGATAGCCGCTTTCCAGCTCCATGACAATGTCCGCTTCCGTCTGCGTGCCTTCGCTCTTTAGTTTGGCCGCATTATTGCCCGTCGGTAAATACTGCATCACAATATCATAGTTGGGAAACTGTTCGTTGAGCCTCTTGACAAAATATGCATTGCTTTCCTCATCATCGCTGGTATAAATGACGACCCTGTTGCTGGCCGCTGTATCCCCGCCGCCACAGCCAACCAGGCCCAGCATCATACAGGCGCAAAGCATCATCGCTACGATTTTCTTCATTGTTTTCCTCCCCATCGTTCATTTTGTTTGGTTATTATGTCCTTTTTCAAACGTACTGTTTTCCCATTGCTTTTTATACGTAAATTTTGGCCAAATTCAGAAAGTATACTTTTACAAGCATATAGAACACGATATCAATTTGAGAAAAACTGCGGAAAAACCAAGAAAATTCGCTATTTATACTAATATTGCGCCAAAAACAAAAAGTATACTATCTTGAACATGTCTTGGCAATACATAAACCCATTTTTCTTTTTGCCCTTTGGCAAAACGTCGGGAAACGGCCGTTGCAGGGCACAAAATTGTTGGTCAAAATGGCAATGAGCCGTTCTCGCGGAGAATCGATGATGCGGCACCCCACAATGCCGGCTGCGTTGCACCCAAACCCCATGCACATGGTAAGCGCCTGTTTGCCGCAGGCCCGGCATTTTTGAAAATGCTTATCCAGGTTGAACGCCACCCTGGGCAAATAGCCCAGATCCTCCAGCAGGGTAAAGAGCGGAAAAAAGATGGCCATGGGCGGCAGCATTACCGATACCACCCACGCCAGCACCCGGTATACGCCCAGCACCAGCGCCCCATGCAGCCAGGCCGGCGCATGAAGGTACACGAACAGATCCGTCAGGCGGTCCTGTACCCAAAACAAACCACGGCTCAACAGCTCTGACGGATAGTTTGCCCCTGTGATGGTAATCCAAAATACGGCGGCCAGCAGGGCCAGCATGATGGGAATTCCCGTCCATTTACTGGTAAGAATGCGATCTATTTTTAGCTGTTTTTCGTTGTATTTCGGCTCCTCCAAGCGTACTACGTCGCGGCAGACTGCCTCCGCTTTTTTATACAAGCAGGATACGATGGCATCCCTCAGCGGCCCTTCCGCCAGCCCTTGCTCGGCCAGATGCGCCCTGGCCTGCAAGACCGCGTTTGCCACCTCCTCTGTCTGCATTAGATCCTGCCCCAGCGCGTTTTGCAGCGCCTCCATCAGGGACGCATCGTAGTCGATGAGCCGCAGCGCCATCCACCTGGCCGGAAACCGCCCCTTTAGATGGAGCGCCAGCACCGGCTCCACCAGGGAAATGGCCTGCTCGATGGCATCGCTGTACATCACCTGGGCAGGGGCCGCGGCCGCGGAGCCTGGCCTCGTGATGTCCTCTACGCGATCCATCAATGCGCCCAAGCCCCGTCCGCTGCGCGCGCTGGTTCCTACCACCGGTACGCCCAGATTTTTTTCCAGCGCAGTCAAATCTACGTGGATTTTTTTCTTTTCCGCCTCATCCAATAGGTTGACGCAAACTACCACCCTAGGTGTAATTTCTATGGTTTGCAGCACCAAATTGATATTGCGTTCCAGGCAGGTAGCATCGCAAACGACGACCACGGCATCCGGCCCGCCAAAGCATAGGAAATCGCGCGCCACTTCCTCCTCTGCCGAATGCGCCATCAGCGAATAAGTGCCCGGAATATCCACCAGCACATAGGAGGCGCCGTTGTGCTGCGTGCGTCCCTGGGCATTGGTTACCGTTTTGCCCGGCCAGTTGCCGGTATGCTGGTTCATCCCTGTCAGCTCGTTAAAGACCGTGCTTTTGCCTACGTTGGGATTGCCCGCCAGCGCCACAACCTTTTCCTCCGGGCTCAGTTTTTCAATGACCAGGCCGCTATCCGCTGCGCTGCGCCCGGTCGAATCGGATGTAAGTCCCATATATTTCTCCTTCTTTATTTATGTCGTTGCGGCCGTGGTTGCCCTTTTCGGCGTTTCCGCCGGCTCTTTTAGCGCTGCAAACACACGTACCCGGTCCGCATCCCGGCGCCTGAGCGCCACCACCGTGCCGCGCACTAAAAAGGCCGTGGGGTCTCCGGAAGGGCTGCTGTATAAACAGCGAATCTCCGTGCCCTCGATCAACCCCATATCCAGGAGCCTGCGCCGGATGCTGCCGTTGGATAAAAGCCTGTGCACCGTTGCCGTCATCCCCTGCCGCACTTGGGACAGGGCCATCTCTTTTGTAGTCATCTTTTCCATACTCCTTTTCATCCGTAGGGTGAGGAACGACATTGTTCCCTATCCATACACTATGCCGACGCCCCTGCGGCCGTGTGATACAAACGCATAAAAAAAAGAGCCTGTTTTAGGCTCTTTTCCCAGCAAAGATTCTATGCTTTTGTCAACTCTATGGCCTGCTTGCCCGTCATATGCTCCACTGTAAATGCCAACATGCATAGCGGCGCGTACTCCCTATCTATGACTGCTTTCCGATGCGCCGGGGTGTCCATAGGATGGTATTTTGGGGACAGCTGCTCGATGGCATGCCTCTTTTCTTCCTCGCTTTCCAAGATGCGCACCCTGCCAAAAGCAATCGCGCTGCGATAATAGGTTGTATACGCCTCCGGTTTAATTTCATCGCGATCCACCACGCAAAAGGAAGCCTTTTCACAACGGCGGATACTCTCCAGCTTGTGGCCCACTTTGGCACAGTGAAAATAAAGAATGCCTTGGGTATATACATAGCTGAGTGGCACAGCATAGGGATACCCTTCTGCCCCCGCCAACGCCAACACGCCCGAGGTGCCGCGGCGCAAAATTTCCTCCGTTTCCTGCCAGGACAACGCCTGCCGGCTTCGTCTCATCACTTGAAACATCGTTTCCACCCCTCATCATTCGTCCCAAAGCACGATACGGCCCTGCGCCCTAGTCCGGTTCAAATCGATCAGGCGCTGGTTTTTAGAGCCGCGAAAGCGCAGCGAAATGTCCTTTTGGGCGATGATAAACCGGCCGTCCACCAGCACATCCAGCAAAGACAGCATCTCCTCCGTCTCTGCGCAATGCGCATAGCTGCCCGGCGTTGTCAGCTCCTCCAGCGTAAAGCCAGAAAAGGACCAGATGGTCTTTTGCGGATACTGCGCGCGTACCCGGCGCAAAAACGGCAGCAGCGCACGCTGGTTCTCCGGCTCAAACGGCTCGCCGCCCAACAGCGTCAGCCCGTCAATATAGGAAGGGGCCAGCAGCGAAAGCAGCGTTTCCTCTGTTTGCCGGGTAAATGGCTTCCCGTATGTAAAATCCCAGGTTTCGGGCTGAAAGCACTGTTCGCAGTGGTTGGTGCACCCCGAAACGAACAGCGATACACGCACGCCTACGCCGTTGGCAATGTCGCAGTTTTTAATCTCCCCGTAATACATCCGCGTCTCCTTTCCGCAAAAACAGGGCACCTTGACTAGATGCCCTGTTTCCCCTCCGCTTTGTGCTTACAGATGCAGCACGCGCTCTTTGATCTCCTGTGTGCGCCCCTGGTTCCAGAACTGCGTACCAATGTATCCGCAGGTCCGGCGCGCCACATTCATCTTATCCTGGTCTTCATTGCCGCACCGCGGACAGTGCCAAACCAGCTTGCCATCCTTTTCAATGATCTGGATTTCGCCGTCCCAGCCACAGACTTGGCAGTAATCGCTCTTGGTATTGAGCTCGGCATACATGATATTGTCATAGATAAACCGAATGACATTCATCACCGCCGCCAGGTTTTGCTGCATATTCGGCACCTCGATATAGCTGATGGCGCCGCCCGGCGATAGCGCCTGGAACTTGGCCTCCAGCGCCAATTTATCAAACGCGTTGATGGGCTCTGTTACATGCACATGATAGCTGTTTGTGATATATCCCTTATCCGTTACACCCTTTACGATGCCAAACCGCTTTTGTAGGCACTTGGCAAACTTATACGTCGTGCTTTCCAGCGGCGTGCCATACAGGCTGTAATCGATGTTTTCCGCCTTTTTCCATTTGGCGGTGTATTCGTTGAGCTTGCGCATGATCTCTAGGCCGAATTCCTCGCCTTCCGGCTCGGTCAGCTTCTTGCCGGTGACGCTGTAAACGCATTCCCAAAGCCCTGCATATCCCAAAGAAA
>UREB01000016.1 GCA_900546685.1 uncultured Eubacteriales bacterium
TATCATGCGGCCGTTGATGCCGTTGACGGCGTTTTCCACGGCGGCCTTGACCGCCATAAAGGACTCCTCGATATCCGTCTCGGAGGCCAGATGTGCGCCGCAGCGCTGCAGCAGATTCAGCTCGATGCCACGGACCTTGGCGCCGGTCTCCTCCTTCAGCACCTGCGCCAGAATGGCGGCCAGACCGCCCAGCTGAGCATGGCCGAAGCCGTCATTGGCGGCTACCTTGGCCTCGGAGACGAAGCCGCCGTCCTCATAGTGGATGCCCTCGGAGACGGCGATGATGCAGCTGCCCTTTTCAGCATAGACCCGCTTCACGTCCTCGATGAACTTGGGCATACTGAAATCCGTTTCCGGCAGATAAATGAGGTCGGGACCTGCGCCGTACTCCGACGCCAGCGCCGCAGAGGCGGCCAGCCAGCCGGCGTGGCGGCCCATGATCTCCATGACCACGATCATGCCGGTGTCATAGACATGGGCGTCGTGATAGACCTCCATCATGGACGTGGCGATGTACTTGGCCGCCGAGGCGTAGCCGGGGCAGTGGTCGGTACCGAAGAGGTCGTTATCGATGGTCTTGGGTACGCCCATGACCCGGCACTCGTAGCCCACGGATTGCATATAGGTGTTGATTTTGTTGCAGGTATCCATGGAGTCGTTGCCGCCGTTATAGAAGAAGTAGCGGACGTTATGCTTCTTGAACACCTCCAGGATCCGGCGATAGTCGGTATCGTCCTTTTCCGGGTCTGCGATCTTATAGCGGCAAGAGCCCAGAGCAGAGGAGGGAGTGTATTTCAGCAGCCGCAGCTCCTCCGGGTCCTCCAGCCCCATGTCGAACAGACGGTCATTCAGCACGCCCTTGATGCCGTGCTCGGCGCCCAGCACCTGCGTGATGCAGGGGGACTTCAGCGCCGTGTCGATGACACCGTAGGCACTGGCGTTGATGACCGATGTAGGCCCGCCGGACTGTCCGATGATGCAGGCACCCTTTAATTCTTTCATGATCTATACCTCCACAGAAGAATTTTTAATCAAGCTCTATCAGTTTAGCACGGAAATGCCATAAAGTAAATGACTGGGGGTTGCAAAAAAGAAAAAGTGTGATACAATAAGCCATGGATATATTATTCCAATCATTCCGTACAAGTCAAGAACTATTTTGCTAAAGGAGCGATTTTTATGCCACTGGTCACTTCCAAGGAAATGTTTGAAAAGGCCTATAACGGCGGCTACGCCATCGGCGCTTTCAACGTCAACAACATGGAGATCGTACAGGGCATCACCGAGGCCTGCGGCGAGCTGAAGGCCCCCGTCATCCTGCAGGTTTCCAAGGGCGCGCGCGCCTATGCCAACCACACCTATCTGGTGAAGCTGGTCGAGGCTGCCGTCATCGAGAACCCGGATATCCCCATCGTCCTGCATCTGGATCACGGCCCCGACTTCGAGACCTGCAAGAGCTGCATCGACGGCGGCTTCACCTCCGTCATGATCGACGGCTCCTCCCACAGCTTCGAGGACAACATCGCCCTGACCCGCAAGGTCGTCGAGTATGCCCATGACCACGGCGTCGTCGTCGAAGGCGAGCTCGGCACCCTGGCCGGCATCGAGGACGAGGTCAGCCACGCAGTCGGCTCCTACACCCGTCCGGAAGAGGTGGAGGAATTCGTATCCCGTACCGGGGTGGATTCCCTGGCCATTGCCATCGGCACCAGCCACGGCGCTTATAAATTCACCGCTGCACAGTGCACGCGCAACGAAGAAGGCATCCTGATGCCGCCGCCGCTGCGCTTTGATATTTTGGACGAGGTATCCAAGCGCCTGCCCGGATTCCCCATCGTGCTGCACGGCGCTTCCTCTGTGCCGCAGGAATTTGTTAAGATCATCAACCAATACGGCGGCAAAATGCCGGATGCTGTGGGCATTCCGGAAGACCAGCTGCGCATCGCCGCCCAGAAAGCGGTTTGCAAGATCAACATCGACTCCGATCTGCGCCTGGCCATGACGGCCAGCCTGCGCCAGTATTTTGTGGAGCATCCGGATCATTTTGACCCGCGCCAGTACCTCTCGCCGGCCCGCACCGCCATCAAGGAAATGGTTTCCCATAAGATGGTGCATGTGCTGGGCTGCAACGGCAAAGCCTGAGCAAAGTACGATAGAGAAAAAGAGGAAGCGAATCGCTTCCTCTTTTTTCATGGTCTCACTTTTCCAGCTTTTTTCTGAGATAGAGCATTGCGTCCCTTGGCGTTCCTTTCAAAAACTCGGATTTAGGCAATACGATACAAAGCGTTTTGCTGTACAAAATCAATAGGTGTTTCGACTCGTATACCGCCGTGTACATCTCGTAGGGATATTGTTCTATGGTCAGCGAATTGCCGTTTTTGTCGTATCCAGCCATGGTCACTTCTGTTTCCCCCAAAAAACAGAACTTCTCCGCCGCATTTGTTTTCCGCTTCTCTAAATCGCGGTAATTGTTTTTCAATCTCACCCATATTATCACATTGACAATTACTATTGCTGCAAAAGTGAAAACATAAGACATATCCAATTCCGTTATGGCAAACAACGAGAGCATCACTGTAAAACACACACTAATGAAAAACTGTTTGGATCTGGTTAGAATTGTTCTGATGTACTCCCAATATATCTCTTGATTCATTTGCAGC
Source organism: uncultured Eubacteriales bacterium (assembly GCA_900546685.1). GTDB lineage: Bacteria > Bacillota > Clostridia > Christensenellales > QAND01 > UMGS1975. The sequence goes on from UREB01000016.1 coordinate 2,664, forward strand.
TGGCAAACAAAGTGTGCCCTTTCTTCCAGTACCTGTCGGTTTTTCTCTTCCATTTGTTTTCTCTCTATCCACATTTATCATGTCATCGCCGTTCCAACTTTTTTATAAAGCTGCTTGGCAAACAAAAGCAGGATTTTCCGCTGTACTTATGCTCTTCTCTCCACTAGCTTACATGCACTTAGTGGTGTTGGCGGTGCAGCATCGCAGCGCCTACCAGCCCCGCATCGTTGCCGAGCTGCGCCAAGACCAGCTTGGTCGTTTGCTGGCCGGGGCGGGCATAGCTCTGGCCCTCCATGGCCTTTTCCAACGGGCGCATCAGTGCTTCCCCTGCCCCGGAAATGCCGCCCCCCAGGCAAAGGACGTCGGGGTCCAGGGAATTGACGACGTTGCTCAGCCCTACCGCCAAGGCTTTTACATAGAAATCCAGCACGGCCTGCGCCGTTGCATCCCCCATGGCCACGGCCTGGAACACCGTCTTGCCGGATACCTCCGAAAGCTGCGGCGCCGCCTGCCACAGCTTGGATTCCGGGTGCGCCTGCATAGCGCTCTGCGTCTGGCGGATCAAAGCGGGCGCTGCCGAATACGCTTCCCAGCAGCCGCGCCGCCCACAGTTGCACGGCTCGCCATCCATACAGATGACGGTATGCCCCAGCTCTCCGCCCGCCCAGTGTGCGCCGGCGTACAATCTTCCATCCAGCACCAGGCCGGTGCCCACCCCGGTGCCCAGCGTCACCGCTACCATAGAACGGCTGCCCCGCCCGGCGCCGGCATAGTATTCTCCCAACGCCGCCGCGTCTGCATCGTTTGCCAGGTAAACCGGGCAATGCACCCTTTTCTCTATCATGCTGCCCAGCGGCGTATTTTCGAAATTTAGATTGTTGGCAAAGCCCACCACCCCAGTCTGCGGGTTAACCGAGCCCGGCGTGCCAATTCCGACGCATTCAACCGGCGCCGGCGATTGCGCCATCATCTCCTCGATACAAAGCGCAATATCCACTGCAATCTCCTCTGCGCTGCGCGGCATTGCCGTCGGCCGGTGCACACGGGCCAAAAGCCGTCCCGTTTCATCTGCCAGCGCCGCTACGATGTTGGTGCCCCCTAAGTCTACCCCAATGGTATATGGCATCGCTGCTCCCCCTTTTTCCCTTACAATTTATATTCTTAGTATATCATCTTTTCCCCTTCCCGTCTCTTGCTTGACATTCTCCCTTCCCATCGGGTATGCTCAGTGTCGACAATGTAACGCATGGCTCGTTATGCATAGGAGGTAGTATCATGTCTGAAAAATGTGAAATCGGCCTGATTGGCCTGGCCGTGATGGGCCAAAACCTGGTGCGCAACATGGCGCGCAACGGGTTCAAAGTTGCTGTATATAACCGGACCTCTGCCAAAACCAAAGCATTTGTGGAGTCCGTGCCCGAAAAAGGCATTGCGCCCGGCTATACGTTGGAGGAATTCGTCGGCCTTTTGGAAAAGCCGCGCCGCATCATGCTGATGGTACAAGCCGGCAAGGCGGTGGATGCCGTGATCGAAGAGCTGCTGCCTTTGCTTTCCCCCGGCGACCTCATCATTGACGGAGGCAATTCCTTTTTTAAAGATACCATTCGCCGCACCAAAAAGGTGGAGGCGGCCGGGCTTATGTATATGGGCGCCGGCGTATCCGGCGGCGAGGAGGGTGCGCTCAACGGCCCCAGCATCATGCCTGGCGGCACGCAGGAAGCCTGGAAGGCCATCGGCCCCATCTTCCGTACCATCTGTGCTAAATCCGACGGCGAGCCGTGCTGCGATTATGTAGGGGCGGACGGCGCCGGCCATTATGTAAAGATGACACACAACGGCATTGAATACGGTGATATGCAGCTGATCTGCGAAGCGTACTTTTTGATGCGTGAGCTGCTCGGCATGTCTGCGCCTGAAATGGCCGAGGTCTTCAAAAAATGGAACCAGGGCGTACTGGACAGCTATCTCATCGAGATTACGGCGGATATTCTCAGCCAGACCGATGAAAAGACCGGCAAGCCCATGGTGGATGTGATCCTGGACAGCGCCGGGCAAAAGGGCACCGGCAAATGGACCAGCCAGGAGTCCTTGGAGCTTGGCGTAGCTGCGCCCACTGTGGCGGAGGCCGTCTTTGCACGCTGCATGTCCGCTGCCAAGCAGCGCCGGGTAGAGGCCAGCCGGCTGCTGCCCGCCGATGTGCAGCCTTTTACCGGCGACAAGCAAGCCTTGATCGACGACATCGAGCAGGCCCTGTACGCCTCCAAGATCTGTTCGTATGCCCAGGGCTTTGATATTCTGCACCAGGCAGCAGAGGAATACCATTGGGATCTGCATTATGGCGATATCGCGCTGATGTGGCGCGGGGGCTGCATCATCCGCGCCCGCTTCCTGGGCGAAATCAAGCGCGCCTACGATGCCAATCCTGCGCTTTCCAACCTGCTGCTGGATCCCTACTTTACCGGGGTCATCGAAAAGGGCCAGGCATCCTGGCGGCGCGTGGTCGCAGCCGCGGCGCTCAGCGGCATTGCTGTGCCCTGCTTCTCCTCTGCGCTGGCATATTACGATAGCTTCCGTACGGCCAACCTGCCAGCCAACCTGCTGCAAGCGCAACGCGATTATTTTGGCGCGCATACGTTCCAGCGTGTGGATGAGGAAGGCGTTTTCCATCATCACTGGTTCTAAGGTTTCCAAAGCCGCTGCGCTGCAGCGGCTTTTTTCAATGGATTGAAGGAGGTTTCCCATGCAAATTGAAAACGCACGCCCGGAGGACGCGGCTGAGCTGGTACCGCTGATGGATCAGCTGGTGGATACGCCGGCAGAGTTATCGCTCGTTGAGCAGACGCTGGTCCGCATCCTGGCGGATCCGGCGTATCACCTGCTGGTTGCCCGCGAACAAGGACATATCCTGGGCACGATGATGGGCATTTTGTGCTATGATCTCACCGGCCGCTGCGAGCCGTTTATGGTGGTGGAAAACGTCGTCACCGCTGCCTCCGCCCGCGGCAAGGGCGTAGCGCGCGCCTTGATGGCCGAGCTGGAGCGCATCGCCCGGGCGCATCACTGCACCTGTATGATGCTCTGCTCCGGCCAGGAGCGCATAGGCGCGCACGAGGCGTACCGCAGGATGGGCTTTTCCGATACCATTACCAAGGGCTTTAAGAAAATGCTGTAAGATGCTTTGGCGCACCGGCATCCAGGCGCGCTGTTTTTTTCTCTTGACTCTCACACAATGGCAGGCTGTATTCTCATCCTGAGCTCAAAATACCCCCTAGGAGGACGATAAACCCCATGCTGAAAATCGGCGACTTTTCCAGGCTATCCAGGATGAGTGTGCGCATGCTGCGCCATTATGACGAGCTGGGCCTATTGACGCCCCTGCATACCGACCCTGCCAGCGGCTACCGCTATTACAGCCCCGCCCAGCTGTCGCGCGCCAACCGCATCCGCGCTTTCCGCGATATGGGCTTTGCCCTGCAAAGCATCGGCCTGCTCTTGCAGCAGGGCGACGACAAGGACGCGATCCGGGCCCAGCTCTACGCCCAGCGCGCTGCGCTCCAAACCCAGCTGGAGACGACAAGCCGGCAGCTGCGCTTGTTGGAAGGCGCCCTTTCTCAGCTCCGAAAGGATGATTTTTCTATGCAGTACAACGTGACCCTCAAACAATTGCCCGCTATGCCGGTGGCCAGCGTGCGCGGACAGCTTCCCAGCTATGCTGAGGAGGGGCGGCTCTGGCATCTTCTGATGGAGGAAACCGCTGCCCATCTTTCCCCTGCCCAGCCCTGCTATTCCCTTGCCATTTTCCATGACAGGGAATTTAAGGAATCGCAGGTGGATGTGGAAATCCAGATGACGGTCAAACAGCTATCCCCCGATACCGAGCGTATCAAATTCAAAATGACAGAGCCGGTACAGTTTGCCTCCGCCATTTTCCAGGGCGGCTATGAAAAGATCGGCGAAGTTAACCAGGCCGTGGCGCATTGGGTAGAGGAAAACGGCTATGCCTTTGCCGGCAGCATGTTCAACATCTATCACGTCGGCCCGCACCAAACCCAAGACCCAGCAGACTATGTGACGGAGGTCTGCTATCCCGTACAAAAATAACCAGCTTCGGGCGTATGGCATAGGCTATACGCCCATTTGTTTTGAAAAAAGCCTGCGTTTTGGCCGCTTTTCTTTGCAATACACATTGACTTTGCCAACCGCACTGGCGTATAATCAATGCTTGAAGTCCGTGCCCTGTGCACGGTCTTTTCACGATATTTGAGATACGCAGGGCCCCGCCCTGTTTAGATTTGAAGGGATTTACTATGATTAGAAATGATTTGCGCAACATTGCCATCATTGCCCACGTTGACCACGGCAAAACCACCTTGGTGGATGAATTGCTAAAACAGGGCGGTATTTACCGCGATAACCAGGTTGTCGAGGAGCGCGTGATGGACAGCAACGACCTGGAACGGGAGCGCGGCATCACGATTTTGGCAAAGAACACCTCGGTGCATTACGGCCATACCAAGATCAACATCGTGGATACGCCGGGGCACGCCGATTTTTCCGGCGAGGTGGAGCGCATCCTCAAGATGGTCAACGGCGTATTGCTGCTGGTGGATGCGGCCGAAGGGCCGATGCCGCAGACGCGCTTTGTCTTGCAAAAGGCATTGGAACTCAACCATCCCATCATCATCGTCATCAATAAGATCGACCGTGCGGATGCCCGCATCGACGAGGTCGTGGATGAGGTATTGGAGCTGTTGATGGATCTAAACGCCAGCGACGAGCAGCTGGACAGCCCCATTCTCTACTGTTCCGGCCGGGCAGGCGCCGCTTCGGACAAGCCGGACGATGTGGAAGGAAAAAACCTGGAGGTGCTGTTCCGCACCATTTTGCAGCATATCCCTGCGCCGGAGGGAGACGAGGCCGGCCCGCTGCAAATGCTTGTTTCCTCCATCGACTATAACGACTATGTCGGCAGAATCGCTGTCGGCCGCATCGAACGCGGCTCTATCCATGCCAACAGCGAGGTGATGGTATGCGATTACCATGAAAAGCATAAGCCGTACCGCTCTAAGATCGTCAACCTCTACCAGATAGATGGGCTAAAGCGCGTGCCCGCCGAAAGCGCAACGGTGGGCGATATCGTCTGCCTTTCCGGCATCACGGACATCACCATCGGCGACACCGTAACCGCCGTGGACGCACCGGAAGCGCTGAGCTTTGTAAAGATCGAAGAGCCCACCGTAGAGATGACCTTTGCCGTCAACGACAGCCCGTTTGCCGGCAAGGAGGGCAAATATGTGACCTCCCGCCAGATTCGGGACCGTCTATTTCGGGAATTGCTCAAGGACGTGTCCCTGCGGGTGGAGGACGGCGATACCACCGATACCTTCCGCGTGGCAGGCCGCGGCGAAATGCACCTTTCCATCCTCATAGAAACTATGCGCCGCGAAGGGTATGAATTTTCCGTTAGCACGCCCAAGGTGCTGTATAAGCAGATCGACGGCAAAACCTATGAGCCGGTGGAGCGTTTGCTCATCGATGTGCCGGAGGAATCCGTCGGTACCATCATGCAGAAGATGAGCGCCCGCAAAGGGGAGATGATGCAAATGCATCAGCAGGGCAGCCGGATGCGCTTGGAATACCTCATCCCCACCCGCGGCCTTTTGGGATACCGCAACGAGTTTTTGACGGATACCCGTGGCGAAGGGGTGCTCAATGCCGTGTTTGATAGCTACCAGCCCTTTAAGGGGGAGGTCACCCGCCGCTTCACCGGGTCGCTTGTGGCTTTTGAAGCGGGGGACGCTGTGGCCTATGGCCTATACAACGCCCAGCAGCGCGGCGCGCTGTTTATTGAGCCCGGCACCGCGGTGTACGAGGGCATGGTAGTAGGCCAAAGCCCAAAGATGGAGGATATCATCGTAAACGTCTGCAAGCGCAAACAGCTGACCAATATGCGCGCTTCCGGCAGCGACGACGCGCTGCGCCTGACCCCTGCCAAGCAAATGAGCCTGGAGGCCTGTTTGGAATTCTTGGCCGATGATGAGCTTTTGGAGGTTACGCCCAAAAGCCTGCGCATCCGCAAACGCATTTTGGATAAGGCGGCGCGCCTGCGTGCCCAAAGCAAAAACAAATAACGCTCTACAAAAGAGCACGGCGCAAGGCCGTGCTTTTTTTGCATCGAAAAAGCCATCCGGGCCCCGGATGGCTTTTGTCTGCCTGTGTCTTACCTGTCATCTATGTACCGCGCACAGAGGCGGGCGGCTGTTAAATCCGCAGCCGGCGCTTGGCCGGCGCTGCGTTGCCGCTGGGTTGGTCTTTGCCAACATACGGGCGTTTGGTTCGCCCAGCGCCAAAAGCGTTTCTCTTCCCTTCTCTCGGCGCTTCTATTTGATTCTCTGCGTTGTCTTCGCAGAAATGGTTTTCAATCTTTTTTCTTTGGGGGGAACTATGTTTGGTACTCTCCGTTTGGCTAACCCATCGTGCGCCTCCTTTCCTTTCCACGGCTTCATCATACCGGTAAATTATGGTATGCAGTTGGCCAAAATCCAAAACATTTTGCCCCAATGCGAAAAAAAGGGCAGGAAGAAATGATCCCCCTGCCCTTTTTTATGCTGATTTGCCCCATGCACCGGCCTTTGGCCCTTGGCCGCAATGCGACATATTTTTGCCGCATTACGGATGAAGCATGCACTCTCCCAATGTCAATTCCAGCTTTTCCAACAAAACATGCTCTAGGTCAATGATGGCCTCTAGCGTTTGGCGTACGGATTGGCCCACGGCCAACCCATCGCTTGCACAGGCTGCGTGGGCGCCTCGCATCAGCCGCTGTGCTTCTGCGGCCAATAGGTTGGCAATGCCCATTTCCTCCCTGGCGATGGATTCGAGCAACTGTGCCCTTGCGGATTGTAGGCTGCACGGCTGCTTTGCTTGGCAGCGGCATGCGGGCCGCTGCGACCGTACCATGCCCGCCTGGGATGCCTGTTGCGCGGCATAGCGCTGGGCCGTTTGGCCATCGCCCTGCCCTGTCATCTGGCATGTATGCGGATGCGGCTGCCGGCTGTATGGCGGGCAGCATCTGCGAAACATCATCTTTTGTTCCTCCTTACCTCAGTTTGCTATATACTACGCAAAATTCGGCGCTTTGGTGTCTGGCGTCCCTCGGGCAAATGCCCTATAATAGAAGTAACTTTCGTGTAACCATAAGGAGGGAATTTAGCATTATGTCTGAGCGATATGCATACGCGCAGCAGCAATATCAAGCCATTGGGGTGGATACCGAGCAGGCGATAGAAAAGCTGTCCCGGCTGCCGGTTTCCATTCATTGCTGGCAGGGAGACGATTTAACCGGCTTTGAAAACCGCGGGGGTACCTCCGGCGGTATCCTGGCCACTGGCAATTTTCCCGGCAGGGCAACCACGCCGGAGCAGCTGATGCAAGATCTGGATACGGCCTTTTCCCTAATCCCTGGGAAAAAGCGTTTGAATTTGCATGCCGTTTATGCCGTAACAGGCGGTAAAAAGGTAGACCGTGATCAGCTTTTGCCAGAGCATTTTGAGGCCTGGGTGGAATATGCCAAAGCGCGTGGGCTGGGCTTGGATATGAACCCCACCTATTTTTCCCATGAAAAGGTCAAAGACGGGCTGACCCTTTCCAGCCCTGATCCCGAAGTGCGGCGGTTTTGGATCGACCATACCAAGGCCTGCCGGAAAATCGCAGAGTATTTCGGCAAAGAGCTGGGCACGCCGTCGCTGGTAGACGTCTGGATCCCAGACGGGCTCAAAGATGTGCCGGCCGACCGCATGGGCCCCCGCAAACGCTTAAAGGAATCGCTGGATGAGATCTACGCGCAGAAAGTAGATCCGCATTGCGTCATCGACTGTATGGAGGCCAAGCTGTTTGGCATCGGGGTGGAATCCTATACCGTAGGCTCGCATGAATTTTACATGAATTATGCCGCCAAAAACGATTTGGTGTATCTTATCGACAACGGGCATTTTCATCCGACAGAATCGTGCGCAGATAAACTGTCCTCCCTGCTGCTATTTAGCGACAAGGTGGCGCTACACTTGACGCGCGGCGTGCGGTGGGACAGCGACCACGTCATCGCGCTGGACGATTCTTTGAAGGAAATGTGCCGCGAAATCGTGGCCTGTGACGCGCTGGACCGCGTCATCATCGGCTCGGATTATTTTGATGCCTCCATCAACCGCGTGGCGGCCTGGGTCATTGGGGCGCGCAACATCCAAAAGGCCCTTTTGTATGCGCTGCTCATTCCGCATGCCTCGCTGGCCGCTTTGCAGGATGAAGGCCGCTTTACCGAACTTTTGGCCATGCAGGAAGAGATCAAGACCTTCCCGTTTACCGATGTATGGGCGGAGTATTGCCGACGGATGAAAGTGCCTGCCGGCCCGGACTGGATGAAAACCATCCACGCCTATACCGAGGAGGTTTTAAGCAAACGCTAACACAACAAAAAACGCCTGTAAACCAGGCGTTTTTTTATTCTCTGAAATCTTGCGTTTCCAAGGGCTTCGGCCTTTCCTCTCTTTCAAAGGGATCGTATCCGCCACTGCCGTAATACTCGTTTATCAAGGTCTGTTTGCCCATGAGAAACGCATTTTCATAAGCATGATACTCGACAGTAACATCCAAAAAGCTGTTGACCACCGCCAGCATTTTCTGCCCGTCGCGCAGCACCACGTGCTCCGGTTCATGCGAAAACGCAAGGCCGAGCAGCCCGAATTGCAGCATGCCCCAAGAAACGGCCGCGCCCAAACACAGCAGCAGCGTACTACCGACCCAATGGAGCGTTTCATGCCCATAGCCCGCTTCTTTGTTTTCGCTGGATTTGGTGATAAGGATGCTCGCGCCGGTAAGCACCGCTGCGATGAGCAGGGGCGGGATCACCAAAAAGCCCACCGTTGTAAGCCAAGGCCGCCAAGCATAGCCCCATAGGCTCAGCAAGGCGCTGCTGAGTACACCCAGCGTCCCCAGCCCCATGGCCCCGCCGCCGCAAATTGCCAGCAGGATCCATCTTGCTTTCATGGCGTTCTCCTTTCATAGGCTTCTCCCGCTATCTTCCGTTATTCCATCCAGGAAGGGTTTTCGCCCGTGCCGGCGTCTTCTATGGAAAGATCCGGCGTCTCCACGGCATCAGCTTCACAAAACAACGCCTTATCCCCCATAAGAAATGCGTTTTTATAGGCATAATAATACACGCTGGTGTCTCCCAGAGAGCTATCTTCCACCACTACCACCTTTTGTCCGCCCCTCTCTGCAACATATTCCGAAGTATCGGAGAACCCATACAAAATCATGCCAAAGCCTCCGATCCCAAGACAAAGAAACCCTGTTGCGATCAACAAAACGAAGGTTTCTATCGTCTTTACCACCACGGAGCTTTCTTCCCACTTATCGGCAACGGTGCCTTTGATTGCTCTGCCCATCACCGTCAAAACTGCCGCAACGAGCAGCACAGTCGGCACCACAATAGCCGCCGACAGCACCCACGGACGAAAGGCGCAGCCAAACCATCCCAAGCATTTATCCAGCAGCGGAATGCCCAGGAAAACAGCTCCCGCTGCCATGGCCAGTACCACTGCTGTTTTCCCTGTCTTGCTCATTTTTCATGCTCCTTAAACGAAGGGGACAAAATAAGGGAGGATCCAAGGCGCTCCCCTATTGTATGATGGCTGAATGATTTTTTATTTCAATTTCCGGCTGCCGGGCTTTACCAGCTCCAAGCCCTGTTCGCACAGCGGGCACTGGGACGGCTCATAGGATTGGATCTCCGTTTCGTATGCAGCCTCAAACGGCACGCCGAAATCGATTTTGCCGCCGCTGCGGTCTACCACGACGCAGACGCCGACCACCTCTGCCTTGGCCTCGGCTACGATATCCATAACCTCGCGCACGCTGCCGCCGGTGGTCACGACGTCCTCCACCACCAGCACCTTGGCGCCTTCCGGGATAGAGAAGCCGCGGCGCAGCGTCATCGCGCCGTTTTCACGCTCTGCAAAAATGTTGGGTACTTTGAATTGGCGCGCCATTTCATAGCTCATGATGATGCCGCCCACCGCAGGCCCCACCACCATGTCTATCTTCTGCCCGGCAAAGCGGTCTGCCAGATCTTTGCAGATCATCTCGCTGTATTCCGGATATTGGAACAGCTTGGCACACTGCATATACCGATTGCTGTGGCGGCCGCTGGTCAAAAGAAAATGCCCTTCCAGCATCAAACCCGTTTGTTTGAAAATGCGTTCCATTTCTGCTCTATCCATCTTCTCTGCCTCCTAAACTCTCAGTTGCCCTATGATCTCTTGCACGGAGGACAGGCCCTCCTCCGCCAAAATCTGTTCCATCTCCTCGGCAATGCGCACGCAGGCATATGGATCGTACAGATTCGCCATGCCCACCTGCACGGCGCTGGCGCCGCACAGCATGAATTCCAGCGCATCCAGGCCGCTGTCTATGCCGCCCATGCCGATGACCGGCACGTTGACCGCCTGCGCTACCTGGTATACCATCCGCAGCGCCACCGGCTTTACCGCCGGGCCGGACAGGCCGCCCGTTACATTGGCCAAAATGGGCCGCCGGGCGCGGAAATCCACCGCCATGCCCGTAAGGGTGTTGATCAGCGAAATGGCGTCCGCCCCTGCCTTTTCCGCAGCCAGGGCGGTCGCCGTGATGTCCGCGGTATTGGGCGTCAGCTTGACCACCAGCGGCTGTGTACAGTGCGCCTTGGCCGCGCTTACCACCTCGTATACCTTATCCGGATACACGCCAAAGGCCACGCCGCCTTCCTTCACATTGGGACAGGAGATGTTTAATTCTACCATATCCACCGGCTGGTTGGCCAATTTTTCTGTCATATAGGCATAGTCTTCCACGCTGCTGCCCGCCACATTCGCCAAAATGCGGCAGTTTAGCTTGGCCAGACGGGGCAGCTCCACCTCCAAAAACGCATCGATGCCCGGATTTTGCAGGCCCACGCTATTGAGCATGCCGCTGGGCGTTTCCGCAATGCGGGGGGCGGGGTTGCCCAGCCTCGGTTTGGGCGTTAGGCCCTTGATGCTGATGCCGCCCAGGGCGTTTAGGTCCACATACTCCGCCATTTCCTGCCCAAAGCCAAAGCAGCCGGAAGCCGCAATGACGGGATTTTGAAACGGTACCCCGCAGACCGATACCGACAGATCCGGCTTATTCATCCAGCATCACCTCCCGCAGCAAAAATACCGGGCCGTCCTTACAGACCCGTTTATACGTAAAGCTGCCGTCCTGGCGTCTGATTTTGCAGTTGCACACCAAGCAGGCGCCGATGCCACAGCCCATGCGCTCCTCCAACGAAACAAAGCAGGGGATGGGATACGGCTCCACCGTTTTTTTCAACGCCTTCATCATAGCAGACGGCCCGCACGCATAGATGGCATCATAGTGGTTTTCTTTGAGCAAAGTTTCCACCTTTTGTGTCACAAAGCCTTTTTCCCCCATGCTGCCGTCCTCTGTTAGGACGTTAAAATCATGCGCCAAATGCTGGAAATACCAAAGCCGGTAGCTGACCTTTTGGCTGCGGAAGCCAAGCACAACATCAAACTCAATATCGCGGTTGTGCAGCAGCAGGTTTTCCAGCGGCGCTGCGCCCATGCCGCCGCCCACCACCAAGGCGCGGCGGACGCCCTTGGTTGAAAATTCGTTGCCCAGCGGCCCCAGCACATCCAAAAAATCGCCGGCGCCTACATGCGACAGCAGCCTGGTGCCCTTCCCTTTGATCTGATAGATGAGTGTCAGCGTGCTCTCCTCGCTGCGCGCAATGCTGATGGGACGCCGAAGCAGCGTAGCGTCGCCGCCGGGAATTTTCACATGGACAAACTGCCCCGGCTCCGCCACATCGGCAATGGGTGTAAACAGCGTCAATTCATAGATGCCATGGGCGATCTGCTCGTGGCTGACCACCCTGGCCATAGGCTGTTTCATTGGTCTCCTCCCTGTAATTCGTGTAAGCCGACCGGGGTTACGTCCTTTTCCGTGAGCCCCAGCTTTAGCCCGGCCACCAGCGCTGCGGCAGTATCCAGGCTTGTCAGGCATGTAATTTTATACTCCGTGGCCGCGCGGCGCAGACGGAACCCGTCGCGTTCGCTGTGGCGGCCTTTGGTCGGCGTATTCAAAATCAGGCATACTTCGCCGGAATGGATCAGATCCATCATATTGGGCGAAGGCTCCTTGATGCGCCGCACCATATTCGTCGGCACAAAGCTCTTGTTCAGGACCTGGGTGGTCCCGGCTGTGGCGTAAAGCTTATACCCCAGGGCCGCCAGGTCCTCGGCGATGGGCAGCACATCCTGCTTATCGTTGTCCGCGATGGACAGCAGCACCGCCCCCTTCTGCGGGATGGTCATCCCCGCGCCCATCAAACCCTTTAACACGGCGCGGGTATAGTCTCTGTCTACGCCCAGCACCTCGCCGGTGGATTTCATCTCCGGCCCCAGGCTGACCTCCAGCTGCGGCAGCTTTTCAAACGAAAATACCGGCACCTTGACGGCATACGAGCCGCCCCACGGCGCCAGGCCGGTTTGGTAGCCCTGGCTTTGCAGCGACTGGCCCAATACCGCATTGGTGGCCAGCTGGATCAGCGGCACGCCCGTGACCTTGCTGATATACGGCACAGTGCGCGAAGAGCGGGGGTTTACCTCGATCAGGTATAGCTCGTTGGCATAGACGATGTACTGGATGTTGATCATGCCGACCACATGCAGCTCATGCGCCAGCTTGATGGTGGTATCGATCATCTTTTGCTGAAGCCGGGGGCTCAGCGATACGGCCGGGTACACCGAGATGGAATCGCCCGAATGGATGCCGGCCCGCTCGATATGCTCCATGATGCCGGGAATCAGTACATCCTTGCCATCGCAGATGGCGTCCACTTCAAATTCCTTGCCATAGAGATATTTATCCACCAGAATGGGATGCTCTTGCTCGTTGATCTGGATGATGGCCATATATTCGCGGATGTCCGCGTCGTTCCAGGCAATCTCCATGCCCTGGCCGCCCAGCACATACGAGGGGCGCACCAGCACGGGGTAGCCCAGCTGGTTGGCGGCCTTGAGCGCTTCTTCGGTGGTAAACACCGTATGGCCCGCCGGGCGCGCCATGTGCAGGCGTTCCAGCAGCGCGTCAAACTCCTCCCTATCCTCGGCGGCGTCAATATCCTTGAGCTGCGTGCCCAGGATGGGAACGCCGGCCGCCTCCACATCCTTGGCCAGCTTGATGGCGGTCTGCCCGCCGAACTGCACCACCACGCCCACAGGCTGCTCCACATCCAGGACGTTGAGCATTTCCTCGGTGGTCAGCGGCTCAAAATACAAGCGGTCGGAGGTATCAAAGTCGGTGGATACCGTTTCCGGATTGTTGTTGATGATGACGGTATCATACCCCGCCTTTTTCAGCGCCCAGACGCAGTGGACGGATGCGTAGTCGAACTCGATGCCCTGTCCGATGCGGATAGGGCCGGAGCCGAACACGATGACA
>UREB01000017.1 GCA_900546685.1 uncultured Eubacteriales bacterium
AGATCTGCCTGGATCTCTATCATGCTTACTCCCCTATGATGCGTACTTCCGGCTTTAAGTCTACCCCAAATTTTTCTTTAACAGCCGCCTGGATCCGGCTCATGAGCACCAGCACATCCTCTGCACTGGCCTTTCCCTTATTCACCACAAACCCAGCGTGCTTTTCGCTGACCTGAGCATCGCCAACAGAATAGCCTTTCATACCTGCGTCGTCGATGAGCTTAGCGGCAAAAAAGCCTTCCGGCCTCTTGAATGTGCTACCGGCGCTGGCATATTCCAGCGGCTGACGCGTACGCCTACGGTGGGTAAAATCATCGATGCGCGCTTGTATCTCAACTGGGTCATCCTGCTGTAGTTGCAAGGTAGCGCCCAACACGATCCAATTGTTTTTCAACACCGCACTGGTCCGATACCCAAAGGCCATCTCGGCATTGGAGATCTCTGTAATCTCCCCTTCCTGCGTCAAAATACGCACAGAGTTCACAATGTCCTTCATCTCTTTTTCATAGGCACCCGCATTCATGCTCACCGTACCGCCCAAGGTGCCCGGAATGCCGCTGGCAAATTCCATACCTGCCAGCCCTTCCTTGGCACAGCGTACAGCGATGGACATCATCGTTTCTCCGGCGCCCGCATATAGCGTTTTGGCCTCCCTATCTACCCGGATCTCCCGGCCCTGATGCAGCATCTTTACGATGCAGCCACGGAACCCGCGATCCTTTACCAAAATATTGCTGCCGTTTCCTACGATGTAAAACGGTATCTGTTCTTCTTTCAAAAGCGCCACTGTCTGCGCGACCTGCTCGTCATTTTCCGGCAGGCACAGTACGTCTGCCGGCCCCCCAATTCTGAAGGTAGTATGCAAGCGCATGGGTTCATTTTCCAAAATATTCCGCGCCGGCAACACTGCCCGCAGCCTTTGCAAAACGGCTGCTTGGATCATATCATCACGTCTCCTCAACCAACGAAAAGTTACAAATGTATTTCATTTCATTTTACACGGATTTATGGTGTATTGCAAGCGGTGCGCAGCCATTGTGCGGCATCGTCAAACCCTGACGCCTGAAGGGTGGCAAAAAACGTTTCTATCGACTCGGCTTTGTCTAAAACGCACATGTTTTTTTCCTCTCTATGCTGCCAAAGGGCACCCGTTATGCTGCCCTGGGCCTGCATCGGCTCATCTGTCCAGATTACGGGTAAAGCGCCAATATCCTCCAATGCCTGCTGGCTGTTTTGGGATAGCAAATAAGCCACGGCCGCATTGCAAGCCTTTGTCTTGGCCTGATCCTCGGTTTTCATCACGCCTACATACTGCGCTTCTACTGCCAGATTGGACAATGGCACTGCCTGGTAAGAGGGAACGCTTTGCGTATTGCTCAACCCTTCTATGGTATACCAAGTGGAAGCGGGGCAAGCAAAGAAGGCGATCTCCTCTTTGAGGAACTGTGCCCTTGTCCCAGAACCTCCCTGCACGATTGCCTGTCTTGTCTGTTCATTCATCTGAGCACCCATCGCTGCCAAGCCCGCCTGCTTTGTCTCATAGGCGAAGGCGTTTGGCAGCGCCTGCTGAACCTGCTGCAGATAAGCTTGGTCCATATCCTCTATATCCAGCGGCGGAGAAAGGCCGACGGAATATAACGCCTGCTCATTGACCAAAATCGCATAGCCGCTGTAAAACACCGGCCAAGCCAATTGTTCAACGGTTTTGTCCTGCCAAGCCGGCGCCAGCTTCGCCGTCTGTTCGCATTGCTGCAGCAATGGCACTACAACATCAGCCTGTTCGCTGCCAAAAAAAACGAGATCCGGTCTCTGCCCTGCGGAAAGCTTGGCCTGCATGCCTTGCGTGTCTAGTATCTGCATTTCATAAAAAATGCCGAAATTGTTCTTCTCAAATTTATCGAGCCTGGCTTTTGCCCATTTGCTGCCGTCGCCCGTTCCACTTGCATGGCCGGGAATGTACCAAACCTGCAACGTCCCCTGATAGGCCAGCTTTTTGCCCCGAATCCATTGGCTGATCTGCTGATGCTGCAAGGGCTGATTCCAAAGGCCCGGCCACAACACCGCAGCCGCGACAAATAAAATGCAGCAAAAAAGGGCTGCACGTTTCAATTTTGGCAAGCCCTTTCACCTCCCCCTTCAAAGCTGCCCGTATCCTAAGATATGGGGTAACAGGGGATGATATGCACTTTTATCAGATCATGGCGTTTCCAGCCTGCGGTTGATCTCCTCTTCAATGTTAAACCCGGCACTCTTCACCCGGTAATCCATCGCCGTTGCCTCTACAACAACGGCCAAATTCCGACCGGGGCGTACCGGCATCACATAATGCGGTACGCTCACGCCCATGATGGTATCGTAATGCCGGTCAAACCCTAAACGATCGTACATCTTACCGGTCTCCCACATTTCCATATCGATCACAATGTCGATGCTCTTTCTTTCCAGCACCGTTGCCATGCCGTACAGCTGCTTGACATCCATGATACCCAGGCCGCGAATCTCGATGAGGTTGCGCGTTGTTTCCGGCGCATAGCCCACCAGCCGTTTGCTGTTTACTTTGCGTATCACCGTCATATCATCGGCGACCAGCAAATGCCCTCTTTTAATCAGCTCTAAGGAAAGCTCGCTTTTGCCCATGCCGCTTTCGCCGCGGATCATCACGCCGACATTGTACACATCCAACAAATTGGCATGAATAGCCTCCTCCGGGGCCAGGACATTGTCCAAAAAGTCAACAACGATGTGCGAAGTCTTGCTTGTGCTTTCTTCACAGCAGAAGATCGGCACACCATTCTCCTTGGCTTTTCTCATCAGCATCTCTGGCACAGGATCGCCGTTGCAGATGACAAGGCACGGCACCTTATAGGAAAAGAACTCGTCCATGCGGCCATCCACTTCCTCCGGCCGCAGCGTGCGCAGGCACGCCATTTCCTGATTGCCCACGATCTGCACGCGGTCTGCAGAGAAATACTGGAAGTATCCTGCAAACTGAATGGCGGGCCGGTTCAAATCGGATGTATGCACGTTGAACCAGTCCCTGCCGGCATACGCCACCTGCATATGCGTATACTTGGCAAAGGTCTGTACATTTACGCCCTTGTCTTTGGCTTTCACGCTGTTTCGCCTCCTAGGATATACTTATCTATAATGTAAGCAACCCCATCCTCATCGTTGCTAGGACAAATCAAGTTTGCCACGGATTTGGTCATATCATCCGCATTTTCCATTGCAACGCCCAGGCCGGCATATTCGATCATCGGCGCATCGATGGTGCCATCCCCCATGGCGATGCAGTTTTCCGGTTTCAAGCCATAATGCTTACATAAAAATTCCAACGCAATGCCCTTGTTTACCTTTGGATTGGTAATTTCCAAATACCTGGGTTTGGAAATGGCCACCTGCAAACGCCCGGCAAATTTCTCCCTTGCAATATCCTGCAATTCTCGGATACGGTCCGGCTCATCAATGCCGAGGATCTTCGGCGAAGCTAGATCCTTCCGGCTCGTCATACCCGGCATTTCCTCCCCCTCTATGCCAATGCCCTTTGCATATAGGTCGCTGTACGGCGTATGTTTTTCAAAAAAGTAATTGTCTCCCTCATAGGTCTGCACATACAAACCCATTTCATTGGCCCACTGCATGCACTCATAAGTTGTTTCAGGATCAATGGATACTTCATACAAGCGTTTGCCGTTGTCCACGATCTGCGCACCGCCATAGACCATGCACGGCACCGTCAGCCCAAGCTCTTCCTGAATCTTGATCATCCCGCGATAAAAGCGGCCGGTAGCGAGCATCACATGGCAACCCGCGTCTACTGCCTGCCGAATGGCCTGTTTGACCCGCGGCGTAATCTTGCCCTCAGAATTTACCAGGGTTCCGTCGATATCCAATGCCAACAACTTATACTGCATCGTACATTTTCCTCCTACCAAACACACAGACGCGATTTAACGCTGCGCCTGCTGCGCTGCATTTTTGTTCATTATACTGTGGCCGTCCGTGGTTTGTCCATCCTTATGCGCCCACGTGTATACAGCCTCTGCACTGGCATGGTTCATGCCTTCCACCGCCAACAGATCCTCTAAGCTGGCCTGCTTGATCTGGTCGATGGTCTTATACTGCATCAAAAGCTGGCGGCGGCGCTTTGGCCCAATGCCAGGAATTTCATCCAACGCGCTTGTCAGTTCGTGCGAAGCGCGCAACGAACGGTGGTATGTTATGGCAAACCGATGCGCTTCATCGCGAATGCGCTGTAAAACGTGCAATGCCGGAGATTTTCGATCCAGCATCACGGTTTCATCCCGCTCCGGCACATACACCTCCTCCAGCTGCTTGGCCAACCCGATGGTAGGAATGTGCAAGCCTACCTCATCCATGGCCCGCAGCGCCGCGTTGAGCTGCCCCCTGCCGCCGTCAATAACCATGAGATCTGGCAAATTGCCAAAGGCCTTTTGCGAAGCTTCGTCCGGCTCCATGGAGCGCAGCAACCGGCGTTTTACCACCTCGTTCATACTTTTAAAGTCGTCTGCGCCCTCCACTGTTTTTGTCTTAAAGCGACGATACTCCTTACGAGCCGGTTTTCCATCGATGCATACCACCATGCTGGCCACGTTGTCCACGCCCTGGGTATGCGAGATATCAAAGCACTCCATGCGGTGCGGCATGCGGGATAGTCCCAGTTCCTCTGCCAACAGTTTGACGGCACCCTCGTGGCGCATATATTGATGCTCGCGGCGCAGCTTACGCTTCTCTAGGCCTTCCGCCGCATTTTGCTCTGCCAATTCCACCAAATGTTTTTTCTCGCCGCGCTGCGGCACCAATAGCTGTACCTTATGGCCCCGTAGCCCGGACAGATATTGCTGCACAAGTTCTTGTTCTTCCAACGTGAAGGGCAGCAAAATTTCCCTAGGGATGTGCGTTTGCCTTTCGTAATATTGCTTTACAAACGCCAACAAAATCTCAGCGTCCGTTTCCTGATCCACATCCTCCCAAAGGAACTGGCGGCTTTGGGAAAGCTTGCCATCGCGTACGCCAAAGCACTGCACCATGGCATCACCCTCCAAGCGCTTGATGGCGAGCACATCTCGTTCGGACAAATTGGTTTCCGCCGCTTTCTGACGCTGGATCACGCGTTCTACATTGCGGATGCGATCCCTCCAAATGGCGGCCTGCTCATATTCCATCTGCTCTGCGCATTTTTCCATCTCCGCTTTCAATTCTTTCAACAGGGTATCGTATTTTCCCTGCAAAAAGGCGCTTACCTGTTCCAGCAGCACCCCGTACTCCTCTTCGGAGATCTTGCCTGCGCACGGCGCAGAGCACCGGCCGATTTGATAATTTAAGCAAGGGCGCTCATGCCTGGCCCTCGCCTTTGCTATATCCTTTTTACAGGTGCGCAGCGGAAAGTTTTTCGCCACGGCATCCAATACGTCGGTAAGCGCCACGGCGCTTAAAAAAGGCCCATAGTATTTGGCGCCATCGTTTTCCACCTTGCGCACGACCTCCACCCGTGCAAACGGGTCGGAAAAGTCGATGCGCATATAAGGGTATTGCTTATCGTCCTTCATCAGGATGTTATAATGCGGCCGGTATTTTTTGATGAGATTGCATTCCAGGATCAGCGCTTCCATCTCGCTATCCACCAAAATATATTGTATATCCTCTATCTTACGCACCATAGCAATCACCTTACTGCTATGGTTTTTATGGGAATGAAAGTATTGGCGCACCCTATTTTTCAGCGAGATGGCCTTGCCGACGTAAATGATTTCCCCGTCCTTATCTTTCATTAGATATACGCCGGGATGATCCGGCAGTGTTTTTAAGATCGCCTCGATCCTATCATTCATCCTATTTGATCAGCTCCATGGTTTTTTTCAATACAGAGGCCGCAATAGGGGCAGCCTGGCTGCCACCGCCGCCCGCGTTTTCAATCATGACAACGATGGCGTATGGATACTCCTCGTCCTGGATAAAGCCAGTAAACCATGCATGCGGCTTGGTCTCCTTATTGTCCGATACCTCTGCTGTACCGGTTTTCCCTGCCACCGTAACGCCCTTAACGGCGGCAGATTTCCCTGTTCCGTTTTTTACGACGTTGACCATCATCTCCTGTAGCTGCTCTGCCGTTTGCTGGCTCATGCAGCGGCGGTAGGTATTGCTGGTCATTTTGATATATTCAAAGTTGCGATAGTTCATCACGCTCTTGATGAGCTTTGGCTCCATCATCACGCCATCGTTGGCAATGGCCGATGTAATCATGCAAACGTGCATGGGGCTAGCCGTATCCTTATACTGTCCTACGGAAGACCAAGCATAATCGATATCCCGGGCGTCGCTAACGTCATAGCTGGATTGATAGATCATCAGATCATCAAAGAGAAAATCCTCGTTGTATCCCAGCTTTTCCGCCATTTTTTTCAAATTGTTCCGACCAAGGTCTTGGGCAATCTGTGCAAAAACACAGTTACAGGATTTCGTAACAGCCCCATTGAGATCCAGTTCTCCGTGCACAGCGCCGCCAGAGCAGGTTACCCTACCGTCCTCTCCGTAATCGACTTCACCCGTGCAGGTATATGTTTTGCTGGCAAGCTCTGGTTTATATTCCAGCACAGCTGCCGCCGTTACCAGCTTGAATACAGAGCCAGGCGTATATCTGCCCATCGTCGCCCGATTTACCAGCTGGCTTCCCGCATCGTCTTCCGAAGGCTCTTTGATGGTTTTGGGATCAAACCCCGGCGTAGACACTGAAGCCAGAATCTCCCCGGTTTTATAATTCATCACCACCACGGCGCCGCTTCTATCGCCCATCTTATTGTAGATATACGAAGCCAGCTTGCTATCTACCGTACAGACGACATTATCTCCGATGCGCTTATCCATCGTGATGGATTGATAGATCCGTTCAAAGATATTGCCGGAAAAGCCCAGTAGGTACTTTGCATGAAAGGATTCGATGCCGGCCGAGGCGATGCCATAGGGATCACCCACTGTATGGCTCATTGCCTTGCGCACGGTAGCGTCCTTATTGTAGATACGGTCACCGTCATCGTCGCTTTCCGCCAGCACCACATAGTTACGATCCAAAATAGAACCAGCCTTTACATTCTCCTTTTGCTGCTTCAATACAGGGTTATAGGACGATACAAACCATCTGGTTCCGTTTGTGGTAACGCTGTATCCGATGTATGCTCCCAAAATGAGGAACAATACGATGAATCCGATGAGCACGGACCGAATATGTCCTCTTAACTCCTTCATCTGCTCGGCCTCCGATTTCTCCGTTTCGCTTGCTCTTTGGCGCGCTGCTTGGCTTGCTTATAATCCTCCTTTGCCTGTGCCTTGGCCTGCTTGGCTTGGCGTTTGGCCTCTCGTCTGGTCATCGGCTCCGGCTCTGTCTGTCTATTGCGCCTGCTGGTATAGGAGCGCTCCTCATAATAGGGCTCTTCTTCATAGCCATAATCGTTTTCATAGCCGTCGTAGTCGTACTCATCTTCATCGTAATAGTCATCTTCCCAGGCTTCCTGTTGCTCGTTCCATTCTGCAAACTCTACCTCGTCCGCATCTCCGTTTTTCACCGCAAGCCCCTCAAGTATGCCCAGTATGAAAAAGCAAGACAAAATACTGCTACCGCCATAGGACACAAACGGCATTGTAATGCCCGTCAGCGGAATGAATTTTGTGACCCCGCCTATGATGATAAAGCTTTGCAATGCCAGCATAGATACGCAGCCAATGGCCACCAGGGCATCGAAACTGTTGCGACAGTCCATCGCAATGATGGCCCCCCTGATGATGAAAATCAAATAGAATACCAATAGCGCCAGCCCAAATAAGATACCAAATTCAGAGCAAATCACCGCAAAGATATAGTCCGTATGCGCCGCAGGGATAGACTTTGGCGCTCCCTGCATCAGCCCCAGGCCAAACAGGCCGCCGCTTGCAATGGCAATAAGCCCCTGCACAACCTGATAGCCTTGCTTTTCATACATTGCCCAAGGATTTTCCCACAGCGCTACGCGCACGCGCACATGAGAAAACATCTTATATGCCACAAAAGCGCCTCCTGCCCCCACAGCAGCCGAGCCTGCTACCAGCAGTTTGCTGCCCGTGGCAATATACAGCATGATGATGGCGGTACCAGCATATAGCAGCGCTGCGCCCAAGTCCTTTTGCAGCAGCAAAAGCAGCAGGCAAGCGCCTACATAGCAGGCCGCCAAAATCATGGTCTTCATGTTTCTTTCACGACCCAACAAGGCAGCCAGCACAAAAATCAGCATGATTTTCACAAACTCCGAGGGCTGGAAAGAAAAGGGCCCCAGGTTGATCCAGTTGCTGGCGCCAAACTTTTCAGAGCCAAGCACGACCGCCGAAGCCAAAAACAGCACGCTCAATACGATAAGGGCCTTCCACAGCGTCGGCCAGATCTTGGAACGGCGAATGGCCAGCGTCGTCACGATCATACAGACCATGCCAATGCCGATCCAAACCAGCTGCTTCATCGCTACGCTGGGAGATATGCGGAATTGAATGATCAGCCCCACCGACACCAAAAAATTGGCGATAACCAATACTGTTCGATCACAGTTTGGGAAAAATACCGACAGAATAAAATACTGAAAAATCAGCAGCAGCACCGTGGCCGCCATGGCAACCAGGGAGAGCGGGTCAAATGTCTCGCTATTCATGATCAAGATGGCAAAGGCGCTGATATCGAACAAGATCATCATAAAGACCACGCTGGTTAAGCTAGGTCTCCTTCTGCGATTTCTAGACATCTTACGCCTCCTCCGTATAAAGATTCAGCCTAAGGCTCGTATTACCAAGCGTCAATACGTCGCCATCATAGACCTCTTCCCCTTTTTCCGCCGGTTTCCCGTTTATCATGACCTCTGCATGCCCCAAAGGAGAAATGTACGCCTGCCCTCTTGCCATATACAATACGGCATGGCGCTTGGCAACCGTATCATCGCAAACGCATACATCGCAGAGCCGATGGCTTCCGATGGTATTTTCCCATTTTAAGCCAAAGCGCTGCGTAGGCGGTTTTAGCCGGTTTTTAGATGTTTTCTGCTGAACGACCAATTCCCCAAAGATTTGGCCCGGCCCATAGTTGAGCATTTCCTTCCGAAAGGAATATTCCGTCAAGGAATTATCAATCAATCGTATCAAAATATAAAGCGTAATCAACAAAAACCAGAACCTGGATATGTCGGTCACAATGCTTATGACTGTATCGGTCAAATGCCAACACACTCCTTTCCGGTAGTTATGCCCTATTATAGGCGAGGGGGATAGAATATGCAAACAGCTCTATGCATTACCAGATCTGCGTCCCATTCATAGACAAATATTCCATCGCCATTCCAATGATGGCGTTGATATGCCACCCGTCCAAAGAATAAAAAATATTTTTCCCGCTGCGTCTGGATTTTACAATGCGCTGGTTATTCAACACACGCAGGTGGTTGGATACCGCAGGCTGGGACATTTCCAACAAGTGGCATAAATCCGTAACGCACATCTCCCGAACGCTCAACGCCTGCAAAAGCCGTAGCCTGGTACCGTCCGCAAACGTCTTAAAAAACTGTGCGGCCTGCTGGCTTGTCCCATAGTCCATGACCAGCTGACGCATTTGGCTCATCTTGCGCACAGGTTCTACTGTATCCTGTACAGACGCTTCTACATCGCTATGCTGCATGGTCTCCTGCTCGTATACCCTGCTTTCCGAATTGGCCTCCATGGTTGATTCCTCCCACCCAACAACAATACATTTATTTATACTGATATTATTATTTGTCTTATTTTTTGTCAAGATCGCAATAAAAAAACGCCTTGGTACGGCGTTTTTCAATCGTTTTATAATAAGTGTTGCCTGATATGATTGGCATATACCAACGCTACCAAGGAGCTCCATCCATCATAGAGCAGAAAGAATGCATTGAAGATCAGCGCCATCAACCAGGCTGGCAAATTTGTAGCATAAGGGGTAAATACAGGTTGCGGCGCCAAAAAAACTGCCAGCGCCATCAACAAATTAAACAGCATCATTTTGATGGCAAATACGATGATCTTATCTCTAGATTCTTCCAAGGCAAATTTTAAAATCGGGTACCAGCCACAAAACAAGAAGTACGGCATCATCCCATAGATGCCCCCTACCATAAACAAGCCAAACACGCTTGTTGCCACATATACCCAAAAGGCTTTGCCAAATTCCCCCTCCACGACAAGACAGCCCAGCAACGAGCTAGCCAAAAACAGCATAATGATCGTCATAAAGCGCGGCATCAACACCGAAACATATAAGAATAAGCATATCATCATGCCAAACATACAGGCAAGTGCAGTATATCTGCCGCCCTTTGCCTGCCTTTTTTGAATTCCCATACAGCTACGCGACTCCTCTCCCCTTTGGCCTAACAATAGAACGGAAAAAACATGCAGGGCAACCCACCGCCACGGCACATAGATACCGAGCTGAGCGCACACAGCGTGCTGCAACAGAAAATATCCTGGTTTGTGACCGCCCTGCGCCGTCCACCGCGGAATTGCGTTCCTCTTTTTTCAAACTGCTCTTTGTTTTGCCGATACTCTGCATTGGAAGGATCCATCTGCACGGCCTGGGTCAGATGGATGCGCGCGCTATCATACCGCCCGCTTTGCCAAAAGATCATACCCATCAAAAAATGCCATTCTGCCGTGCGTTCCTGTACCTGCGTCAAGAACATCTCTGCGCGTCGCCAGTCCCCCATTTGCAACAGCATACGCACATACTGGAAGACCTGCTCCTTAGTTGCATTCTGTCCCTGCCCGGCATAGCCCTGCTGGCCATAACCTCCTCCATAGCCGGCGCCGCCCTGCTGGCCAAAATTTGGCGTTGCGTTTTTGCCTGTCAGCATATCATACGCGGCGTTGATCTCTTTCATTTTCTCCACCGCTTCATCATGCTTCGGCGTATTTTGATATTGGTCCGGATGCCATTTTTTTACCAAGCTCCGATACGCTTTTTTAATTTCCTCTTCACTAGCCCCTGGTTTTACGCCCAGTACATCATACGGGTTCAGCGTTTTCTCCTCCTCTATCCAAGGCCGCCTGCGTCTTTTCCGGCAGCGCACAAACTAGCATATGTTCTATGATTCCTGCAGACTGTGCACCGGGATTCAGCTGTTCAATGCAAAGATCCGCTTCGCCCAAAGTGTGCCAAAGCGAAAACTCCATTGCTTCCTGTGCATCTGCAAGGTCATGGTATCGGTTTACCAAAACATTATACTGCTTTTCAAAGATATCCTGTTCAAAATCATTCATTGCATCCTGCAAATAGATCCAGCGGCCAATGTTATAAAAAAACCGGCCCAGCGGCCCTTTTCTATCCGCCCCAGGCGCCGCTATTGTTTGCAACAGCGCGGCAAAGGTATCCGCCGCTGCATCTACATCTTCGCTATTTGCCTTTTGCAGCGCTTCCAGCTTTGACAGCTGATGACGGATGGCGCTGTCGATTTGCGGCATTCTTTTCCGGATCTTCTTTACCTTTGGCTTAAATGCACGCCGCAGAATGCGCATCGCGCGCCCTGCTCCATCGTCGATTTTATCACATAGATCATAATAGGCCAGCAACGTATTGATATCGGCTGCATAGCACGTTTCTTCGGATAAAATCATTTCTACCTTTTTATAAGGTTTTACCGGGCATCGTTTCGTGCAAATCGGCTGTGCCTGGCCACAACTAGAACGCACCGCGGCTAAAAAAGCGCATTCATAGCTCAACGCCATGCGGGCCGGCCACCCCATCTGCTTGCATGTCCCACAATAAAAGGCGCGGAAGGTGGCCCGGTCTTCTGGCCCCATCTCCGATTCTATCGGTGATATATACCCAAACACGGCACACCTCCTGAAAATATATTGTATCATGCTCGTTTTGAATTTTCCACTAAAGCCGGTGTTTTCTTATAGAACCATTGGATTGTCGTTTTGCTGCCATGTTCCAGCAAAGAAAAAAGGGCCATAGGAGGTTCCTATGGTCCTTTGCCTCTATTTTATAGCAACAATCCGCCCGTCATATCGACGATACTGCCAATGGCTAGCTTGCATTTTTCGCTGGCCAGCATGGCAACCATCACGCCGATATCTTCCGGCATACCAAATTGCTGTGTTGGCAAACGTTTTCTTTTGATCTCCATGGCCTCAAAATCCGTTTCAAATAGCTTATCAGTCCGGCTGTTTCTCACAAATCCCGGCAACACGCCATTGACACGAATTCCATCGCCGATGACCTCGCCTGCCAAGGCTTTGGTAAATCCCAATCCGCCCGCCTTGCTGGCATTGTAGGCCGTCCTCCCCTTTGTGGTGGAGGATACCGCCGCTTTGGATAGGATGTTTACGATGGCTCCGCCTTTCTTTGTTTTTCTACATAGGCGCACCATTTCCCGGCACATCAAAAATGTGCCCGTTAAATTGGTATCCACAACCCTGCGCCATTGTGCAAGCGTCATTTTATCAATGGGATACCCATCGGTTACCCCTGCGTTGTTGACGAGTATGTCTATCCTGCCAAATGCATCCACAGCGCTTTTGAAAATGGCCGAAACATCGTCTTCTTTGCTAACATCACCCTGTATGGCCAGCACATTGCCCACTTCCGCCAGCTCTGCGCAAAACGCTTGGCTCATTTCGTCGTTGGAATGGGTATTGACCACCACCGTGGCTCCCTCCTGCACCAGGCATCGGCAAATGCCTGCTCCAATGCCTTTTGCGCCACCAGTTACAATCGCTATCTTGCCCGATAGACCAAGATCCATGCCAACCACGCTCCTATTGAATTTTAGATTTGATAAAAGCCGATTTTCTTATACACCTTGCGCAGCGTACGTCTTGCAATCGCGGCCGCTTTCTCCGCACCATCCTTCATGAGCGCCTCCAGCTGCGCTTTATCCGATAAATACGCCTGATATCTATCCTGAATGGGTTTTAATGTCTCCACTACGGCCTCCGCCACAGCAGGCTTGAACGCGCCATATCCCTTACCGGCAAATTCCTCTTCCACCTGCTGGGTAGTTTTCTCCGTCAAGACCGAATAGATCCCGATCAGGTTGCTTACGCCCGGCTTCTCCGGCGCCACACGAATGGCGTTTTCCGTATCCGAATCGGTAACGGCCCGCTTGATCTTACGCGTAATGACATCCGGTGGGTCTAACAGTGCAATATAGCCGTTTTCATTCTCGTCGGACTTGCTCATCTTTCGTTCCGGCTCTTGTAAGCTCATGATACGCGCGCCCACCTTGGGAATATACCCATCCGGCACTGTAAATACCTCTCCATATAAGTTGTTGAACCGCTCTGCAATATCCCGTGTAATCTCCAAATGCTGTTTTTGATCTGCCCCTACCGGCACCAGATCTGCCTGGTATAACAGAATATCTGCCGCCATCAGTACGGGATAATCAAACAGCCCCGCATTGATGTTATCCGGATGCTTTTCAGACTTATCCTTAAACTGTGTCATGCGGTTTAACTCACCCATATAGGTATAGCAGTTCAGCGCCCAGGATAGCTGGGCATGCTCTGGCACATGGCTTTGCACATATAGGATGGATTTTGCCGGGTCAATGCCGCAAGCCATCAACAACGCATAGGTTTCCAGCGTCCTTCTGCGCAGCACAGCAGGCTCCTGCCGTACCGTGATCGCATGCATATTCACAACGCAGTAGATACAGTCAAACTCCTCCTGCATTTTGCCCCAGTTGCGCACCGCGCCCACATAATTGCCCAGCGTCAGCATGCCAGAAGGCTGTATGCCGCTGTAAACTACCTTTTTCTTCTCCATTGATCCGCCCATTCCTTATCTAGTAAATTTCACTTTTGATTTCCTGCCGAGACAGCACCGGCTCCTCATACAAATGCATTTCCACACGCTGCATCATACGCTGTGCTGTCGGCATATCGGCACACGCCATCGCCATTCCAAGCTGCATCCATTGTCTATTGTCTTGCAAACCATCCTCGCATACCGAAGCCCCATACTCGCGCCGAAGCTGTGCACATAGCCGCTTAACGGCACTACGCTTATCCTTCAGTGAACTGCTATGCGCCAGGTACGCGGTGATTTGCAAACACACAACCGTCATGACTGCTTCAAAAAGCTTTCCACCAGGGCATCCAGTTCTTTTGGCTCTACGCAGCTAAAATGTCTCTGCTCTGCGGAAAACAAATCGAGAATGGCCTGCGGCACAGGCTTGCCCGTCGCCTTTTCCAATGCCCTGGCCGTCTGTTCCTGTCCTTCCGCCTTCCGGCCCAAGGCTTCCAGCACGGTAGCGGCAAATTTATACGGACTTGCCGTACAAAGCAAAACCGCCTTGCGCTTTGTATCCTTCGTTTTTTTGTACTGCTGATACGCACAGTATCCTACCGCGCTGTGTGGGTCTAACAAAACATGCTGCGCATGGAATACCGTGCCGATCGCTTCACTGGCCGCTTGGTCATCCGCCCAAGCCGCAAAGAAATCTTGGCGCGCTTTCTCCATTGTCTTTTCATCCACAGTAAATTTCTTTTCCGCCGTGCGCTGCTCCATCCATGCCTGAATGGGTGCCGGGTTTTGCCCGGTCAGCTCAAACAGCAGACGCTCCAGATTGGAAGAAATCAGAATATCCATGCTGGGAGATGTGGTTTTATACAGTTCCCCGCCACAATCGTAGGTTCCTGTTTCAAAAAAACGGCTCAGCACATTGTTCTTATTGCTCGCGCAAATTAAGGTGCCTACGGGCAGACCCATTTTTTTTGCATACCAGCCCGCCAAAATATCGCCAAAGTTGCCTGTCGGCACGATGAAGTCGACAGCCTCTCCCAGCGCAATGGCCCCTTGCTCCAGCAGCTGTGCATAGCTTGTAAAATAATAGACAATCTGCGGCACCAAACGTCCGAAGTTGATGGAATTGGCGCTGGTAATGGTATATCCGT
Source organism: uncultured Eubacteriales bacterium (assembly GCA_900546685.1). Lineage (GTDB taxonomy): Bacteria > Bacillota > Clostridia > Christensenellales > QAND01 > UMGS1975. Next base: position 14,956 of record UREB01000017.1, read on the forward strand.
TTTGGCGTACCATTTCGTGAAAATCTGGATCACCCATTAAGCGTTTTACACCATTTTGGCAGTCATCAAAATTGCCTTCCACTGCCGTAACACATACATTGCCGCCCTTTTGCGTTACCATCTGCAGCTTTTGTGCTGGGGATACCCCGTTGTTGGGATAACACACTACGATGGCGGTATCGGGCTTGTCCGCAAACCCCTCCAGGGCGGCCTTGCCCGTATCCCCGCTCGTGGCTACCAGGATCAAGGATTTTTCTTTTTGTCCTGTTGCTTTTGCGCTATATGCCATCAACAGCGGCAGCAGTTGCAACGCTACATCCTTAAACGCCAAGGTGGGACCATGGTATAGCTCCATCGCAAATAACCCCGGCTCTATCGAGGAGACAGGCACCCTGCGTTCGTCGGAAAATGAAGCGTAGGCTTCGGCGCATAACGCTTCCATCTTTTCCTGCGAAACCTCGTCAAAAAAACCATGCAAAATCAGAGCTGCCGCCTTTTCATAGGGCAACCCCACTAAGTCCTGAATCTGTGAAAGGGTCCATGTTGGCAAAGAGGCGGGCACATAAAGCCCGCCGTCTGGTGCCAGCCCACAGAGTACCGCTTCAAACGGAGAAGCGGTGGCCGCTGTACGCGTAGATACTAAAGACATCATCGTCAATCAATCGCCTTTTCCTTAATATAGTCCGGAACATCCTTGATGTCCGCCGAGATCGAAAGGATCAGGCGCACATTATTCTGTTCCATGAGGGACTCTAGCCGTTTTACCAACGGCTCGATCTCCTGGACAGTGCTATTTGTCATACGCAAAAAGCTGTCCACGAAAATGGTATGGATATCAAAATCGCCTGCGATCAGACCGGCCAAAAACCCATAAATGGCGTCATGGTTATTCAGCGCAAAATCATCGGTCGTTACCAGGCGGATGCTGTGTTTTAAGTCAAACATATGGCG
>UREB01000018.1 GCA_900546685.1 uncultured Eubacteriales bacterium
TGCGCTTCATGCGCCGCTGTATGCGGGTCTTCCAAATTGGAAAAATACCGTTTGAGAATGGTATCAAACATCGTAAGGTATGCCTCTATATTATGCGCAATACTTTCATGATCCTTTCCTTCTTTTGTCGAGGGTGTCGACAGTTTCCGGGACAGCTTGCCCGGCTCCATATGGTACTCTATGGGCTTTTGCTGTACCGCAGCAGCGTGCTCATTTTCCAGCCGCGCCCAAAGCCTGGCAAATTCCTCTAAATCGTCCATCAGCTGTTGGCTTTGCGTTCTCACCATCACCCTCAATTCACCCACAGCGTCCTGTGGCTCTCGGTATAGTTCAACGCAATATCGAATCACAGGGCGGTATTTATATTGCAGCGGGCTTTTGATGGAAATCATCGTCTGTGAAGGTTGCGCCTGTAGCTGAAAACCGCTATGCCGTTGTATCGATTGCTCCAAATATTGAAATATATCCTGATACCGCATTTCCGGCGTAACCATCTGCAATTTTTCCGCCAAAATCTGATTGATTAAGTTAGACCGGCTGGTATGCATGGCATAGGCCAGCTCATCGATGCGATGGATGACATCATCCATCAACACCAGGCTATATACACTACGGTTCATATCTTTCTCTCCTCTTTATTGAATATTATATTCTTATTATTTAATTTGTCAACAATATTATATAATTTTATTTTCAAATTTTCTATAAAAAAAGAGGGGCTAACCCCTCTTTGCTTTTTTCAGCCACCCAAATAGGCTTTACGTACTTGTTCGTTGTTTGAAAGCTCTTTGGCGTCGCCGCTCATCACAACCTGCCCTGTTTCCAACACGTAGGCACGGTTTGCGATGTTCAGCGCCATCTTTGCATTCTGCTCTACCAACAATACCGTAACCCCGGTTTTATTTACATCCTGAATAATGCTGAAAATTTCCTGTACCAAAATTGGGGACAACCCCATCGAAGGCTCATCGAGCAGCAGCATTTTTGGTTTGCTCATCAGCGCTCTGCCAATGGCCAGCATCTGCTGCTCTCCGCCAGACAGCGTACCAGCCGCCTGCTTTCTGCGCTCCTTTAGGCGCGGCAGCCGCTCAAAAATACGCTCGTATTCCTCGTTTAGGTTTTCCTTGCCATTTCGGATGTATGCGCCCATTTCCAGGTTTTCCATCACCGTCATATTGGCAAACACACGACGGCCCTCCGGCACCTGGGCCAGACCTAGCTTTGGAATCTTATACGCATCTGTATGCGTAATTTCCTTTCCACAAAAGTGGATAGAGCCGCTTTTGGGCTTTAGTAATCCGGAAACCGCATGCAATGTCGTGGTTTTCCCCGCGCCGTTCGCTCCGATCAGCGTAATGATCTCCCCTTCATTGACTTCAAAGGAAATATTCTTGATCGCGTGAATGGCACCGTAATATACGTTTAGATCCTTGACCTCTAACATTGCCATGCTTATTCCCCTCCCAGATAGGCAGCGATGACCTTGGGATTGCTCCGGATTTCTTCCGGCAGGCCCTCCGCGATGACTTGACCGTAATCCAGTACATACAACCGTTCGCAAATATTCATCACAAAGCTCATATCATGCTCGATGAGCAAAATCGAGATCCCGTACCGAATCTGAAGCACCTGAATCGTCTCCAAAAGCTCACGCGTTTCCGTCGGGTTCATGCCCGCGGCCGGCTCATCCAACAGCAGCAGTTTGGGATCGGTCGCCATGGCACGTGCAATCTCCAGTTTACGCTGCTTTCCGTATGGCAGGGTTTTGGCATCTGCGTCGGCAAATTCATCCAGACCTACGACCTTTAGCAGCTCGTGTGCCTTTTCGTCGATTTGCTTTTCGGCTTTCCAATAGGATGGCAGTCGGAACATGCCCGCCACCATGGAATATTTCCCCTGCGGCGTCATGGCAATTTTTACATTGTCCAATACCGAAACATCCTTAAACAGACGGATATTCTGGAAGGTACGTGCAATGCCGTTCTGCGTTACCTGGTAGGTCTTTTTCCCTACCAAGCTTTCACCCTCCAGTTCAATGGTTCCCTCTGTGGGTACATATACTTCTGTCAAAAGGTTGAATACCGTAGTTTTCCCTGCGCCGTTTGGGCCGATCAACCCTACGATCTCTCCTTTGTTGACCGTTAAATTTACATCCTGCAAGGCCTGTAAGCCGCCAAAGCGAATACCCAGCCCTTTTGTTTGCAGCAATGGCATCGCTTACACCTCCTCTTTGGCGGGCTTTGCTTCCGTCTTTTCCCCGCCGCCTTTTCCTTTGCGCCTGATGCGATCTATCACACGTGTCAGCGAAAACTCATACCGACCCAGCAACCCGTTGGGCTTAAAGAGCATCATGACGATCAAAACAACGGAATAGAGCAGCATGCGGTAATCAGAGAATCCGCGCAGCGCTTCTGGCAATATTGTCAATACAATGGCCGCCAAAATGGAGCCCGTCGTAGAACCCATGCCCCCCAATACGACCATCACCAAAAACTCGATGGAATAGTTGAAATCAAACTTGGTAGGATTGATTACGCCGATATGATGCGCATACAGCCCACCTGCCACGCCTGCGATGGCTGCTGCCAGCACAAACGCCATCATCTTGTAGTATGTGGTATTGATCCCGGAAGCCTCTGCCGCGATCTCATCCTCGCGGATTGCAATGACCGCCCTTCCATGACGGGATTTGACAAACGTCGTCACGATAAAGATCGTAATGACCGCTGCAAAAAATACCCATGCAAACGTTGTTAGGTTTGGAATGCCGCGCATGCCCAGCGCACCGCCGGTAATATCAAGATTCAGGAAGATAACGCGGATGATCTCCCCAAAGCCCAGCGTAATGATCGCCAGATAATCTCCGCGCAGATGCAGCGCCGGAATGCCGATGACAATGCCCACCACAGCGGACACCACCCCTGCAATCAACAGCGCCAGCGGAAAAGAAACCGCCGCCGGCAGATCCACCGTCGTCGTAAAAATTGCTGCGGAAAACGCGCCTACCGACATGAATCCCGCATGGCCCAGCACCAATTGTCCCAGGTATCCCGTGGTTAGATTTAAGCTTACCGCCATGATGATATTGATAAACATCATGGTCAAAATTCCGGAATAGTATCTATCAATAACGCCGGCGCTCATTAGCAGGGACAAAACCACATACAGCGCCACGACCAAGACCGCATTTCGGAGATAGGCAAACATCGTTTTCTTTTTCATCGTCTCCCCCTCCTCATACTTTCTCTGTCGCATGCTTGCCCATAATACCGGACGGCTTTACAAGCAATACTACGATCAAAATACCAAATACCACAGCATCCGCTAGCTGGGTGGAAATATATCCCTTGGTCAAACTTTCGGCAATGCCCATGATATAGCCGCCCAGCATCGCGCCCGGAATGTTTCCTATACCGCCTAGTACTGCGGCCACAAACGCTTTTAAGCCCAGCATCGATCCGATAAACGGCGTTATCATCGGATAAGAAGCGCCATACAGTACCGCGCCCACCGCGGCAAGCGCAGCGCCGAGGCCAAATGTGAAGGCAACCGTTCCATTGGTATTGATTCCCATCAGCTTGGCGGCCCCTGCGTCTTCGGAAACCGCCCGCATGGCTTTGCCCATCTTGGTCTTATTGACCAAAAGCTGCAACCCAATCATCAATACCACAGAAGCAATGATTGTTACAATGGTTACCATCGAAATCTGCATGCTCCCAACAGAAATCGGCGGCGCATCGATGATGGCGGGGAATGCCTTGCCCGAAGACCCAAAAATCAGCTGCGCCAAGTTTTGCAAAAAGATGCTGACGCCGATGGCTGTAATGAGAAGCGAAATGCGCGCTACATTGCGGTTCAAAAGCCTACGGTATGCAATGCGTTCCATCAAGAGCGCAATGACGACGCAGGCCACAATGGAGCCAAGCACTGCCACCACCAGAGGCATACCGCCCATCACCAGGACCACATAGGCCGCATAGCCGCCCACCATGATCAAATCGCCATGGGCAAAGTTAATCAGCTGGACAATCCCGTATACCATGCTGTATCCCAGCGCCACCAGCGCATAGATACTGCCAACGTGAAGTCCGTTGATGATCTGTGATAAAAAGTCCAACCTCGTCACACCTTACTTTATAAAATTAGCTGGCCCTACATCGCAAGGTTTTCTTTAGGATGCAAAAAGCCTTCCGATGCAGCGCCTGCCGTCATACTTGTCCATAAAACACGAATCCGAGAGAGGGCCTGGGCCCCCTCTCGTCTACGCGTTTGTTTCGGTTTTTTCCTAAAGCTTATTCGCTCTTTTCGTAGCTTTCCACATATTCGATGGTGCCGTTGGTCAGCTTGTTGATCATTACGCCCTTGATGGGGTTGCGTTCCTCATCAAAGATGATATGGCCGGTCACACCATCGAATTGGATATTCTTCATGGCCTCTACCACAGCAGCTTTGTCCGTGCTGCCTGCTTCCTCAATGGCCTGCACCAGCAGATAAGCCGCATCGTAGCCCTGTGCGGAGAATCCCTTCGGCGCTTCGCCGTATTTGTCCGTATATTTCTGGATAAACTCCTGTACTTTTGCATCCTGGCTCTGCAAGGAGAACCCGCAGCAGTACATGGCGCCTTCTAAAACGCTCTTATCCTCTACCTTATCCAGCACGCCGTCCCAGCCGTCGGCACCCAGCAGCTGTGCGGAAATGCCGGCGGATTTTGCCTGCTGCACAATCAGCGCCACATCTTCATAATAGACCGGGATGAACAATACATCCGGATTCTGGCCGGCAATTTTGGTCAGCTGGCTCTTAAAGTCCACATCGCCCTTGGCATAGCTTTCCTTGGCAACGATTTGCAGGCCCAGCTTATCTGCCGTAGAAACGAATGCATCCGTCAGCCCCACAGAGTAATCGTCCGAAGCATTGTACAAAATGGCAGCCGTTTTAGCGCCCAACTTTTTATAGGCATAATCCGCCATCGTCTCACCCTGATACGGATCGATAAAGCAGACGCGGAACACATTTTCTCCCGCCTTGGTAATGTCTGCTGCCGTACCGGTCGCCGAAATCATCGGGATGCCATCCTTGGCAGCCTGCTGTGCTACCGCAATCGATGGGTTGCTTGTCACATCGCCGATCAAAGCGTCGATCTGATCGCTCTGGATCAGCTTGTTGTATGCGTTGACAGCTTCTGTCGCATCGCCTTTTTCATCATATACGATGTACTCGATCTGTTTGCCCAGCACGCCGCCGGCCGCATTGATTTCATCAATGGCCATTTTGACCCCGTTATCCGTTGCAATCCCGTAAATGGACAGGTTACCGGTCAAAGGCGCCAGGCCGCCAATCTTGACGGTATCAGCATTGGACGTTTGTCCCTCCGTGCCACCGCCACCACAGCCAACCAAGCTGGCAAGGCTCAGCATACATACCAAAGCCAGTGCCGTAATGCGTTTTTTCATCGTACTCTCCTCCTGTACTCTATGAATATTGAAATCCCGGTAGGCCGGGCCTTTCATTTCCTGGCGCATAGTGCATAATTATTCTTTTTATTCCCTACAATTATACACCATAATTATGCCTTATTTTTTGGAATTTGGGTATTATAATACTGCATTGCTATCCAGTTTTCAAGACTTTCTTGCCGTGATTTTAGATATTGTACAAATATTGGCAGCCAGGGCTTGCCCTTTGTGGCCGAGCGCGTTTATACACCCTCTTTGACAAAATACCATTATTCATTTTATTATGCATCTCTCGTAGTTTGACACTACAGCTCCTTTTTTGTATACTCAAATATGAAACTGAATTTCAATTTCATATTTGAGGTGAAAACCATGTCCTCTTCTTCCGGCTATCATACCCGCCAGCGGGATCAGATTTTGCAATACCTGATCGCCCATCAGCATGCCCATGTAACAGCCGACCAAATTGCCACACATCTACGAGGCCGCCAGTTTTCCATTGGCAAGGCCACGATCTACCGCTATTTGGATAAGCTCGTTACCCAGGGCCGCGTGCGCAAATTTTATTTAGAGGAAGGCGCCAGCGCATGCTATCAGTATATCGATGAATCCGGCTGCTGTCAGGAGCATTTCCATCTAAAATGCGTGGATTGCGGCGCTTTGATTCACCTTCGCTGCGATACCCTCTCCCAAATCCATGACCACATCCGCCAGGAGCATGGATTTATCATCGATCCCTCCCGCACCGTATTTTATGGCCAGTGTGCCGCCTGCCGGGAAAAACAGGGCGGGCAATACCATGGCTAAAAAAGCGTTCTCTTTCCTGCTGGCCCTCTGTCTAACACTCGGCATTGCCGGCTGCTCTGCCTCGACGCCCGCGCCTACGGCCCAGGAAGAAAAGATCCGGATCGTTGCCACCCTTTTCCCTCAGTATGATTTTGCCAAAGCCATTGCAGGCGATAAGGCAGAGGTTACGCTTCTTTTGCCGCCGGGGATGGAAAGCCATGCCTATGAGCCGACGCCGCAAGACGTGCTATCCATCCACCAAGCCGATTTATTTTTGTATACCGGCCCGGAAATGGAGACTTGGGCGCAGAGCATTGTAGAGAGTCTGCCGGCGGATGGGCCGCTTGTCGTCAATGTTTCCCAGGGCATCGTCTTGACCTCCGTAGAAGAAGAGCATGGCCATTCCCATGATGATGGCCATCACCATACCTATGATCCACATATTTGGACAGATCCCCTGCAAGCCAAGCAAATCGTTCAGAATATTTGCAGCGCGCTCAGTAATCTTGATGCGCAAAACGCGGATCTCTATCAGCATAATACACAATTATACTTAGCCCAGCTCGATGCGCTGGACGAGGCCTTTCGCACCGTTGTTGCACAAGGGCGCCGAACAGAAATGATTTTCGGGTCTCCTTTTTCCTTATATTATTTTACCCAGCGTTATGGTCTTTCCTACGAAGCTGCCTTTGACAGCTGTACAGGGGAATCCGAGCCCAGCGTAGCTACCTTGGTACACTTGATTGAACACATCAAACAGGCGCAGATCCCTGTCGTCTATATCACAGAACTCAGCGACCCCAAGATCGCACAGTCCATTTCCGAGGAAACCGGCGCCGAGATCCTGCTTTTCCATGCTTGCCATAACGTTTCTAGGGAAGATTTTCAAAACGGCGTTTCCTACTTATCCTTGATGTGGCAAAATGTAGAGCACCTAAAGAAAGGGTTACAATGAATAGTTTAATCCAATGCAAAAACCTCACCCTTCAGTATGATCGGCACATCGCTGTACAAAATGTAAGCTTTTCTGTGGAGCCTGGTGATTTTCTCTGCATTGTCGGGGAAAACGGTTCAGGCAAAAGCACTTTGCTTAAAGGGCTTTTAGGGCTGCTGCCGCCGCATGATGGCCAAATAAGCTATGCTCCTTCTCTCTCCCGTACTGCCATCGGCTATGTACCGCAGCAATCCACCGTGCAGCGGGATTTCCCCGCCACCGTTTGGGAAATCGTGCTGTCCGGTTGCTTAGCGCGCCGCGGTAAACGGCCCTTTTTCTCCGCTGCGGAAAAAAAGCGGGCCCATGCATCCTTGGAACGCCTTGGCATCGCAGACTTGTGCCGTCAAAGCTACCGTGCCCTTTCCGGCGGCCAGCAGCAACGGGTTTTGCTGGCACGCGCCCTATGCGCCGCGGATCAGCTGTTCTGCTTGGACGAGCCTGCCACCGGGCTGGATCCGAAAGCCACCGCTTCTCTGTATCAGCTCTTGCATTCCCTTTGCGGGCAGGGCATGGCCATCGTCATGGTATCGCATGACCTGGACAGTGCGCTTTGCTATGCAAAGCATATTCTTCATATGGATACGCATTCCCTGTTTTATGGCACAGCCGACGCATACCGGGAGACGGCGCTTTGCCATCGTTTTTTGGGAGGGCCTGCCCATGTTTGAAGTATTGTCTACCCTGTTTTCCTATTCCTTTATGATGCGCGCGCTGCTTGCCGGCGCCTTGGTAGCCTTATGCGCGGCGCTGCTGGGCGTCAGCCTGGTACTCAAGCGGTATTCTATGATCGGCGACGGGCTGTCCCATGTTGGCTTCGGCGCTCTTTCCGTGGCCACCGCGTTAAACTTTGCGCCCATGGCCGTTGCCATGCCCGTCGTTCTGCTGTCCGCATTTTTGCTGCTTCGCATCAGCGGAAGCAGCCGCATCAAATCCGATGCCGCCATTGCGCTTATTTCCTCCTCTGCCTTGGCCATCGGCGTCATCGCTACATCCCTCACCTCCGGCATGGGCTCGGATATCTATAACTATATGTTCGGCAGTGTTCTGGCCATGAGCCGGGCCGATGTTACATTGTCCATCGTCCTTTCTCTGGTTGTGCTGGTTCTGTTCTTTTGTTTTTATCAAAAGATCTTTGCCGTCACCTTTGACGAGACATTTGCTAAAGCCATCGGCGTCAAAGCCAACCTTTACAACCTTCTCATCGCCGCGCTGACCGCCGTTACCATTGTCGTCGGCATGCGCATTATGGGCACTCTGCTCATTTCCAGCCTTATCATCTTTCCTGCGCTGAGCTCTATGCGCCTGTTCCAAAGCTTTAAAGGGGTGGTGCTTTGCTCTGCCGTGCTTTCTGTTTCCTGCTTTGTCGTAGGCCTAATCGCCTCCTTCCTATTTTCCACGCCCACAGGCGCCAGTGTGGTCATCGTCAACCTAGCTGTTTTCCTTCTCTTTTCCCTCATTGCCTTTATACGCCGCCGCGGTTGAAAAAAAGCCCTGTCTTCGGACAGGGCTTTTTATTATATCGCTTTATAACACATTGCCTACATCCTTGATAAACTGTTTCCAAGCATCCGGATGCTTTACATAATATAAGGGGCATTCTTTTCCCGTCACATCATAGTGCCGTATTACGTCGTTTTCGTCCAAATGATACCGATCGCACAGCCACGCTGTCAGCTTTACCAGCGACCGGTACGTTTTGTTGTTGAATTTCCCCGTTTTATCCGGGTGGCATACTTCGATGGAAATGGTGTCCCCATTTCTATCGTTGGTGGCAGAGGATTTTTCATCCAGCGGCACACACTGAATGACCTCGCCCTCCAAGCCAACGAGAAAATGGGCACTTACCGTTGTATCGTCGTTGTTGAAATAATCCCGATTCTGCTGGGCCGAGGTGCCTGGGTTTGCCACATAATGCACCACGATGTTTTTTACCTTCCCCAGCTTTTCGCCGCGGCGGGCATGTCCGTTGATCTGAATCAGCTGTTGATCGATCCATTCCGGAAACTCTGCCCCGCTGATGTTGGCTGGTGCTTGTCCAAACAAGGTCCCCAGCCAAAATGAAAACCCCAACAGGGCTGTCAGCCCCATAGCGCCCAAAACGAACCATTTCTTATTCTTTTCTTGGATTTTTCTCCTCTTCTTTTGTCTTGACGTAGCCAATGAACTTCTGCCTTTCTCCCCTATTGCATTTATCATAGCAGATTTCTTTGTATACTTCTTGACAAATTTCTTTTGAATTCCTTACAAACCTATGATGGTAAGGAGGCTCCTCTCCTTCTGCGTGCATACGGCAGATAAGCTGCGCCAATGGCCAAGGAAATCAGAACGCCATCCCAATATCCTAGCGATAATCCATGGACCCAGGCGGCCGTCCAGCTCACCAGCAGCGCATCCGTCAACGGCGTCAGTAAACCGGCCAAGAAAACATTCAACGGTAAGATCAGCGTCTGTATGAATGGGCGTATCAGCGTATACAAAACCGTCAGCATCAAGCTGCCCCACAAGGGTGCGCTGCCCTGACACCGATCCGGCGCTATGGCAAACAAACATGCCATTACACACGCTATGCCTATAGCCCTAAACACAATGGCCTTCATACTGTCTACGCCCCCTTTCTTCCCAGCGTTTTGGCCTCTACCCAACTACGCTTTGCCCCATCCTGTATATCCACATGCACATAGGTCTGCGGCCTGGACTGCATCAGCATTAGCAAAAATTCCTGTACTGCTGCCAATGCCATGTTTACATAACCCCTCGCTCTTCGGGGCAGTATGGCCGCCAACCCCTCCAAAGACAGCGCCCATTGATACGGCACATACAAAGCCAGCCATACCCCCAAACGCAGCCGTGGCTTTCCACCTGTTAACCGCACTTTGATCGCTAGGAACCAGCTTTTCCTAGTCCACATATACTCGTACCTTCATCACACTGCCATCCTGGTCTAGATCAACATTGACAATATCCTCTTCCAGCGTTTCAAACATATCGACAATTGCGCCAATGTTCAGGGCCGTCAGGTCTATGCCCTTGTCCTTTAGTTCTCCCCTTACATCCTTTGGTACACAGTTCGACAAAATATTGTCCGCATACCGAGCCAGCACCAGAGGAACACTCACGTTTACATTGATCTTCTTATCCTTTTCCATATATCCATTTACATCGACCCGCAGTTTTTTCCCTCTCATCCGCTGCGCATCCTCCTGCACGCGGACGCTCTCCCTTTCTGCGCTGCTCTCCAGGCAGTCCAGCAGCCTGGCCGCTTCATCCGGCGTAATGCGCCCCTGCTCCAACATTTCCATCACTCTTTGTTTTTCCCGATCCATTTTATTTTTCTCCTTTAATTTCATTTAACCGTGCCACCGCCGTATCGGCATCAATTTCCCCATCGGCCAGCTGTTCCAATATTTTTTTCCGTTTTTGCTCTTTTGTCTGCTCCGCTTGCGCCGGACCATTGCCAAGCCCCAACGCCTCCAGCGCTGCATCCATCATATTCCTCACCGTCGGATAGCTGACCCCTAGTGCCTTTTCCACCTCTTTGATCGATCCCCTACAGCGTAAAAATACCTCGATAAATTGCCTATGCTTTTCCTCCAGCATACAAAATTTACAAGGCGCAAAATTGCCCGTCAATTCTGTTTCGCAATGCCGGCAGTGCAGTCTTGTTACTTCCATGGTCTGCCCGCATACCGGGCACTTGGATGGTGCATGATAGTTCATCGTATCCTCCTTTACGCTGAAATTATACCATTATAATAAATAAAATCAATATATTTATCAATTTTATTTATCTTTTTATTTATATTTTTAATTTATTTATAAAATAAGTTGTTATTGCAATCTTTTGACTTCTTCACCGCTATGGTATATGATGTTCATGTTTGTTTCATTGTTTTCAATCTTTATGTTGCATTTTGAAACTAGGCAGGGGGCGCTTATCATCGTATGGAACTGCAAGAAAAAAAGCCGCTGTTATTCAGCAACAAGGATCTAAAAAAGCTCATTTGGCCGCTCATCATTGAACAGCTCTTAACCGTACTCGTCGGCATGATGGATACCATCATGGTCGCCAGCGTAGGCGAAGCAGGCGTTTCGGCCGTGTCCTTGGTAGACTCCATCATGATTTTGATCATTCAGATCTTTGCCGCCATCGCCACCGGGGGCGCTGTTGTGGCCGGCCAATTTTTAGGGGCAAAGGAGGAGGACAATGCCTGCTCGGCCGCCAATCAGCTGGTATTGTTCATTGCGGCGCTGTCCGTCGGCGTTATGGCGCTGGTGTATCTGCTGCGCGGCTTTATTTTGCATCAGGTATTCGGACAGATCTCTCCCGAAGTAATGGCGTATTGCAGTACCTATCTGGATATTGTATCGCTTTCCATTCCCTTTATTGCTCTGTATAACGGCGGAGCAGCATTATTCCGTACGATGGGCAATTCCAAGATCTCCATGTATACCTCACTGCTGATGAATGCTATCAACGTCGTGGGCAATGCCATCCTTATTTACGGCTTCAAAATGGAGGTAGCAGGCGCGGCCATCCCCACGCTGTTTTCCCGCATCGTGGCCGCAGTAGTCATGATTGCATTGCTACGGAATCCCAAGCTTTTGGTGCATCTCAAACGCCCCTTCGTCCTTCGCTTCAACGGCGGGCTTATCAAGCGCATACTTTATATAGGCGTACCGAACGGTCTGGAAAATAGCATGTTCCAGCTGGGCAAAATCATGCTGTTATCACTGGTCTCTGGGTTTGGCACTGCCGCCATTGCCGCCAATGCAGTGGGCAATACCCTAGCCACATTCATGGTGCTGCCCGGCATGGCGCTTGGGTTTGCAGTTATTACCGTCATTTCACGTTGCATCGGCGCCGGTGATTATGAGCAAGCGCGGTATTTTACCAAAAAACTGCTCAAAATCACCTATCTATCCATGCTTGTAACCAACATCCTCGTAGTCGTTGCTATGCCGGTGATCGTAAAGCTCTACAACCTTTCCGAAGTTGCCAGTACCATTGCAATGCAGATCATCCTATCGCACGGCATTGCGGCTATTTTGATCTGGCCATTGGCGTTTACGCTGCCCAATACGCTGCGCGCTGCCAACGATGTGAAATTCAGCATGGTGATTTCCATTCTTTCCATGTGGATCTTCCGCATCGGCTTTGGGTATCTGCTGGCAAAATATCTCGGCATGGGTGTGATGGGCGTTTGGTTCGCCATGTATATTGACTGGGCCGTGCGCGCCATTTGTTTTGTTCTTCGATACCGTAGCACCCGCTGGCACGAATTTTTGCAATAAAAAAGAGCCGCTGATAGCGGCTCTTTTTTATTGTTCCTTTATACTTCCAAACGATTTATACAGCGCCTTGCTGATCGCCGTTCCCACAATCAGACATGCCGCACACTCCAGCACGCTGTTCAGCGTTACAAATGACAACAAAAACGCCAATACAGAGATCCCGGATTCTGCCGCCATGCCCAATACCGTGTTATAGAACAGCAGCCCCAACGAACCTACAAAAAAGATCGTATTGAGCACAGCGCCGCTCAAACTTGCCACCGCAAAGGACACTAGCCTGGTCTTATCTACCTTATACAGCGCTTTGAAGATCAGCCCTGCCAGCCAACCCATCAGAACGCGCGGCACAAAGCATACGACGAACGTAAAAAACCAGTTTACCTGCAGTAGCATCGCCCCCAGCGCGCTCATGCCAAAGCACTGGATAAAGCTCGTCAGCCCGAATACACCGCCCAAAATAGCGCCGGCACCGGGCCCCATCAAAATCGCCCCTACCACCACTGGGATCATGATAAACGTGATCTCCACTACGCCGGTCCTCAGATACCCCAGCGGCGTAAACGCCATCAAAAGAATGATGGCCGTCAGCAACGCCATTTGCGTTAGTTTGCGCGTCTTGTTCTTTTTGTTTTGCATTTTCTGCCTCCCGCTGCCGCCCCTTTGGGTGCGGCGCAATATTTGTGCCTAGGCCTGGTTCTTTTTCCAAATCCAATGGAGCCCGCGCAGTGTCAAATACGGCTCCAAACGATGCGGCGTGCGCAGATATGGCACAATCGGCTCGGCCGCGCCTCCGGTAATCAACACATGCGGCTGCGTACCCAGTTCCTCTGTATAGCGCAACAGCATTCCATCCACCATCGAAGCCGTACCAAATACCGCACCAGCCTTGATAGCCTCCTCTGTATTATGCCCCAGTACGCCGTGTTTTGGCGTCTGTAGCATCACATGCGTCAGCTGCTCGGTCTGCCTTTTCAGCGCATCCAGCGAAATGTCTACGCCGGCGCAGATGGCTGTGCCTATCAATGCGCCCGTTTGATCGAGTACAGTAAAGGTGGTCGCCGTTCCAAGATCTACCACCACACAGGGAAACAACGCGTTGGAAAGCGCCCAAGCCGCGTTGGCCACCAGGTCGCTACCCAGCTTTCTCGGCTGTTCGGTCTTGATGTTTACCCCCGTCCTTACACCGGAATAAAGGCTCAACACCTGCTCGATGCCCAAAAGCGACAGCGCCTGTATCACTGCCGCCGTCATCGTCGGCACCACTGACCCTACAATGGCAGCATGAAACTGATTGGCTTGCAAACCAAACAGCGAAAAAACGCCCTTGAGCTCCCAGGCAATCTCTACCCCTGTTCGTTTGGGGGCCGTCGCAATCGGAGCGACAAATTTGCAGTCGTCTCCGTCAAAGCCGCCCAAACTGATATGGGTATTGCCAATTTCTACGGCTAGTACCATCTTCACATCCTCTTTCCAGGTCTATCACACGGGCATTATACCTCGTACACCGCCAGGTTTTCAAGCATTTTCCTAAAACATTAAACTTATCTTGCAGCTGAAAAGAGCCGTCTGTAAATACAGTCGGCTCTTTGATATTTCTAATATCGTCTATTTTCTTCGTCCGCCAAAAATATACTGCCCTGCAAAGGTTTATCGTCCTTTTTGTTTCTTTTCGCGCAGCATTTCTTATGTAAAAAGGGCATAGTGGCCGCTCGCTTATTGCTCCGTTTCGTATTCTACCAGTTCCACCTGTATCCCCATCTCTCGAAACTGTGCAATGCTTTGCGCATCGGCCTCATACCCGGTAACCAGGCAGGTCTTTACCTGTGGAAACCCTAACGACGCTAAACAGACCATCCCAATCTTAGTATGGTCGCATACAATAATTAGCTCCGAGCACGCCTCTATCATCTTATTTTTAGCGGACAATACCGCCGGCTCCCGCGCGTCCGCTACGGTCAAACCATGCTTTACCGAAAACCCATTGATGCCAAGAATTGTCTTATCCACGGAAAACTGCCCCAGGTATGCGTTGGTGGTCTCCCCTACCGAAACTGCGATCTCTCGGTATATAACGCCACCCGATAGATATAGCGTTGCGTCTGGGTTTGCCATAAGAGTCGGAATCAAAAAGACCGAATTGGTGATGATGGTAAGCCCACGCTTATCCAGCAGATGATTGGCCACATATGGCGTCGTACTGCCGCCGTCTATCATGAGGCTCTCTCCATCCTTGATCATTGCAGCAGCCGCCCGTCCAATGGCGTCCTTTTCCACTGCATTTTGCTGAATGCGCCGGTTGACCGATAAACTCTCCATCATCCATTGCCGCTCATGGTTCACGGCCGCCGACTCTGAAAGTACTGCGCCGCCGTGTGTGCGCTTGATTAGCCCCTGCTGTTCCATCTTGTTAAGATCCAGCCGCACAGTCGATTCACTAACGCCCAGTTCTGCACACATCTCTCCCAGCGTTGCCGTTCCCCGTCTTTGCACAATGTTGTAGATTCTCAAGCGCCGTTCTTCCGGCAGGATTTTTTTCCCCATGGCAGCCTCCTTGCTTCTATTCAATCATAAGGAAGAAAAAACCGCAACCTTTTTGTAGATTTTTATAGTTTTTTATTGACATCCTCCTATTATCTGTTATTAT
>UREB01000019.1 GCA_900546685.1 uncultured Eubacteriales bacterium
GCACCAGAGCAAAGGAAACAATGCCAACGGCAATGCCGCCAATCTTTGTCATCCGGTTGAGCTTGCCTTCTACCGTACGGGATCTCATCTTGTTCGCATAGGAATCGCTGTTCCCCTGTCCCAGCGCCGCGCCCGGGTTATCGTCCGCCGGCTTTTGCGCCGCAATGATGAATACGACGAATACGCAAAGGATGCATAATAATATTTTTCCAATTGTGATGACAGTTGTCACTGGGAAATCCCTCCACTAGCTTGTGTATCAGATGGATTATATCACCCACAGCATAGATTTGCAAGGAAAATCCTCTTTGATTCTTTAGGGTTTCCTCCTCTCCGCCCTGATCCGCTGCCGTCACGTGTCTTAGATTGCCCTTTTTTTCAGCAAATATATATTTACACATCATTATATCTGGATTTCATGTGCCGATTTTCTTGCGAATCCTCCCTTTTTTGGGGAATTTAGCCGAACCGCATTGCGGACAATGCGTAATTTCTGTACAATGATTTTGTTATTCTTTAGAAAGGACGCGAGCTATGCTGGAATATAAATTTGATACACAGCTGTTGATCGATGGCAAAGATCTTTCCGAAGATGCCATCAACGAGTACATCACCCAACACATCAAGGGAGACTGCCTTTTGGCCGTAGGCGATGAAACGCTGATTAAAATCCATTACCATACCAATGAGCCTTGGCAGGTCTTGGAATACTGCGCTTCCCTCGGCGAAATCTACGATGTTGTCGTGGAAAATATGGAGCGCCAAGAAAACGGTCTGCCCGGCTGATTTTATTTGCCTTGGAAAGTATACCTTTTTGTATCGCCCTACTTTATCTGTAAATTGGATTATATAAAGCGAAAAGTGCTGTTTTTCAATGAAAATTGCGCGTTAAATTCCCTTCTAAGTATACCTCAAAAAGGTATAGTTTTAGGAGGGAATTTCCATGTGTAACGCAAAACAAAAGCACCGCTTCTCCGCCATGGCGCTGGCGCTGTTGGTTTCCGCGTCCCTGTTGCCCGCCGCGGCTCTGGCCGCCCCTGGGCCGGGACAGAAAAACCTGGCGACTGCGACCAGCCGCCCCTACAACGGCACCAAGACTGTTGAGGTTACGGATATGTACTTTGCCCTGGCTGAGGATGTAGATTATGAGGACTTTTCCGCTACGGCTACCGGCACGCTTGCTTCCGCCAACGCTGGGCGATATACCGTGCTGGAGGAGATGACAAATATCGCCTTCAAAAAACCGCGATCCTGAAAGCGATATTGATTGGAACGACTGGTATGTCTGCCCTGAACGCATGACAAATATTGAAACCGATGTTACCATCACTGAGGCTGTGCCACAGCTTTCTCTCTCCGTAGATGTGCAGTCTGGCAAAGCCGGGCAGGAGGTCACCGTGACCGCCACGCTGGTAAACGACTTTGATGCGCCAGAGGGGCTGCCCACTGCCGAACAAATTTCCCTAACTGCCCAAAATGCCACCCTAAAAGAGGGTTCCTCTGTCACGCAAAACGGCAATGCATACAGCGCCGTATTTGTATTGGGCAAGGAAGATGCTGTGTTCTCCGCCAACGTGTTGGATAGTGCCGTCAATTACAGCCCACTGGCGCAGCCGGCCACTGTCTCCGTGGATGTGTTGAAATTGGCGGATTATAGCAAACTGGAGGCCGCCGTTGCCAAAGCCAAGGCCTTAAATCCTGAAGATTACAAGGATTTTTCCGCTGTCCAGTCCGCTTTGAACGCCATCGTCTATGATCTGGATGAAACGCAGCAGGATAAGGTAGACGCCATGACCGCAGCGCTGGAAAACGCCATTGCCGGCCTGGAGAAAATCGCGGACGCAGCGCCGGCCGACGGGAATACCGACGCACAGCAAACCGATTCGCCCCAAACAGGCGATGCTTCCGCCTCTGGGCTCTGGTTTACTCTGCTGCTGGTTTCCGCTGCCGGAGGGCTTGGCCTGGCTACCCTGCGTTTGAAAATGAGCTCTTCTAAATAATCCCGCCCATGCAAAAAGCCAACGGCAATGCCGGTGGCTTTTTCTTTTTTTATCCTCTTATCCCAGCTGCTTTTCCATCAGAAAAAACGGCCCTTTGCGAAATACTACATCCCCTACAATGCGATAGCCCATGCGTTCATACAGACGCAAGGCATAAGGATTTTGCTTAAACGCATCCAATCGCAGCGCTTTTACGCCCAACGCAGCGGCGCGCGCCTCTGCCGCCTGAACGGTCAGCTTGCCCAGACCGCGATTTTGCACCCTTGGGCTTACGCAAAGCCGATGGAGCACCAAAAAGCTGTCTGTCTCTGCCCAAACGCCGTTGGCATACTGTGGATCATACTCCAGGTTGAGCACAAATACCGCCGCAGGCCTCTCTTCCAGCTCCGCCAGATACATCTGCCCATGCTCAATGTCCTCTTTCAACGTGCGCTCATCCGGGTACACCTCATCCCACTGTGGAATGCCATCTTTATCCATGGTATGTATGGCGTCGGTAAACAGCGCAAACACCTGCGCCAGATCCTCCGGCCTCGCTTTGCGGAATGCCAGCTGTTCCATGTTTATTTCCCCTTTATCGGCTAAACCAAAAAGGACGATAGACAACTGCCACCGTCCTTTTTTATGCCTTGTTATTTGAGCAGGCTCTTGCCCGTCATTTCTGCCGGCTGCGGCAGATCCATCAATGCCAGCATCGTAGGCGCCAAATCACACAGCGCGCCCTCGTCTGCCAGCTTGCGCTCCGGATGCTTCGGGTCTACCAGCAGCAGCGGCACCAGGCTGGTGGTATGCGCCGTCATCGGGCCGCCCTTTTCGTCCACCATCTTTTCCGCGTTGCCATGGTCCGCCGTCAGCAACACACAGCCGCCGGTTTTGATCACCGCGTCGATCACCTTGCCCGCGCACTCGTCCACAGCTTCCACCGCTTTGACGGCCGCTTCCATCACACCGGTATGGCCTACCATATCGGGGTTGGCAAAGTTTAGGATCATCACGTCGTACTTGTCGGATTCAATGCGTTTAACCGCCTCATCCGCCACCTGGTACGCGCTCATTTCAGGCTGAAGATCATACGTTGCCACCTTGGGAGACGGGATCAGCGCCCTATCTTCGCCCGGGTTTTCCTTTTCTACGCCGCCGTTGAAAAAGAACGTAACATGCGCGTATTTTTCCGTTTCCGCAATGCGCAGCTGCGTTTTATGGCAGCTGGCCAGGTATTCGCCCAACGTGTTTTTCAGCGTTTCCGGCTTAAACGCCACCTCCAGCTTGTCGGCAAAGGTCGCATCATACTGCGTCATGCTGACATACTTGAGCGGGAAATACCCGTTTTTGCGTGTAAAGCCGTCAAAATCCTCAAAGAGCAGCGCCCGCGTAATCTCACGTGCACGGTCCGGACGGAAGTTGGCAAAAATCACGCTGTCTCCTGCCTGAATGGTAGCCACTGGCGCACCGTTTTCCGTGATAACGATGGGCTTGATGAATTCATCCGTTACATCCTCATCATAGCTCTTCTGTACCATCGCTGCCGGGTCCTCGCCGTATACGCCTTCGCCCAGCACCATGGCGTTGTACGCCTGCTGCACGCGCTCCCAGCGGTTGTCACGGTCCATGGCATAGTAGCGGCCGATGATGGTCGCAATCTTGCCGACGCCCAGCTCTTTGAGCTTGGCCTGCACCTGTTCGATATAGCCCTTGCCGCTGGTCGGCGCTACATCGCGGCCATCCATAAAGCAGTGCAGATATACCTTTTCAAGGCCCTGGCGCTTTGCCATCTCTGCCAGCGCCAAAAAATGGTTGATGTGGCTGTGTACGCCGCCATCGGAGCAAAGCGCAAACAAATGCAGGGCCTTGTCGTTTGCCTTTGCACTATGCATCGCGTCCAAAAACGCGGGATTTTCAAAGAAGTCGCCATCCTGGATGGATTTTGTAATGCGGGTCAGCTCCTGATACACCACGCGGCCGGCGCCGATGTTCAGGTGCCCTACCTCGGAATTGCCCATCTGCCCTTCAGGCAACCCCACCGCCAGGCCGCTGGCGGCCAGGCGGGTGTGGGGATACTTGGCAAATAAGGCGTCCAAATGGGGCGTTTTCGCTGTTGCCACCGCATTGCCCTTGGTTTCGGCGTTTACGCCAAAACCATCCAGAATGATCAATGCAGTCATGGGTTTTGCCATTTGTTTACCTCGATTGCTTGGATTATTGATTGTTGACGAGTTTGGAGAAGTCTACCGGCTTCAATGCCGCACCGCCGATGAGGCCGCCGTCGATTTCGGGCTGCGCCATCAGGTCTGCTACGTTGCCGGCGTTCATGCTGCCGCCGTACTGGATGCGGATGTTTTCGCCCACTTCAGCGCCGAATTCCTTGGCAATTGCCGCACGGATCACGCCGCAAACGCGGTTTGCTTCGTCTGCCGTTGCGGTCTTGCCGGTGCCGATGGCCCAAACGGGTTCGTATGCGATCACGATGGTGGAGAAATCCTTCACACCCTGCAGCGCTGCGATGGTCTGGTCGGAAACCAGCTTATCCGTGATGCCCTCTTCGCGCTGTTCCAGCGTTTCGCCGACGCATACGATGGGCTTCAGGTTGTGAGCCAGCGCGCTCAGTACCTTTTTGTTGACCGTTTCATCGGTTTCCGCAAAATACTGGCGGCGTTCGCTATGGCCGAGGATCACATATTCCACTTCCAGCTCGTTGAGCATCAGCGGGCTTACTTCGCCGGTGAAAGCGCCCTTCTCTTCCCAGTGCATGTTCTGTGCGCCCAGGTGGATGTTGGTGCCCTTGATGTATTCTTTCACAGCCGGGATGGTGATGGCCGGCGGGCAGACAACCACTTCCGTCGTGGTGTTGTCCTTCACCAGCGGCAAAATGCCGTCGATCAGTGTCTTGGCTTCGGACGGAGTCATGTTCATTTTCCAGTTACCAGCAATGATGGGTTTACGCATTGGATGTTTCCTCCTTAATATTGTCATGCGCCGGTTTGCCCGGCGCACGTCGTATCATAAAATTATTTGTTGGGAATGCAGGCGATGCCCGGCAGCTCCAGGCCTTCCAAGAATTCCAAGGATGCGCCGCCGCCGGTGGAGATGTGCGTCATCTTGTCCGCATAGCCCAGCTGTTTGACAGCCGCTGCGCTGTCGCCGCCGCCGATGATGGTGGTAGCTTCGGATTCCGCCATGGCCTTGGCCACCGCTTTGGTGCCGTTTGCAAACGCTTCAAATTCAAACACGCCCATCGGCCCGTTCCAAACCACGGTCTTGGCACCTTTGATGGCTTCGCCAAACAGCTCGCGGGTCTTCGGCCCAATATCCAGGCCCTGCCAGCCGTCCGGGATCTCGTTGGCCGGTACCACTTTGTTTTCCGCATCTGCGGCAAACTCTTTGGCCACTACGGTATCCACCGGGATCAGCAGCTTTACGCCTTTGGCTTCTGCTTTGTCCATCAGATCCTTGGCAAAGGAGACGTTCTCTTCATCCAGCAAGGAATCGCCGATGCCATAGCCCTTGGCCTTCAGGAAGGTAAACGCCATGCCGCCGCCGATGATGAGGGTATCCACTTTTTCCAGCAGGTTGGTGATCACGCCGATCTTATCCTTGACCTTTGCGCCGCCCAAAATGGCCACAAACGGGCGTTCCGGATCTTCCAGCGCTTTGCCCATCACGGACACTTCCTTTTCAATCAGGTAGCCGCAGTAGGCCGGCAGGTAATCCGCACAGCCCGCCGTAGAGGCATGGGCACGGTGCGCCGTACCGAAGGCATCGTTGACATATACATCCGCTAGGCTCGCCAATTCCTTGGAGAAAGCCGGGTCGTTTTTGGTCTCTTCGTTGTGGAAACGCACGTTTTCCAGCACAACGATCTCGCCGTCCTTCATCTCAGCAACGCATTTTTTCGCGTCCTCGCCCACAACGTCCTTGGCCATGATCACTTTGGTATCAACCAATTCGCCCAGGCGCTTTGCCACCGGCGCCAAGGAAAATTTCATGTTGAATTCGCCTTTCGGGCGGCCCAGGTGGGAGCAGAGGATAACCTTTGCGCCATGCTCGTACAAATACTTGATGGACGGCAGCGCGCCCATGATGCGGGTTTCGTCTGTGATTTCTCCGGTCTCCTTGTCCATGGGGACGTTGAAATCCACACGCATCAATACGCGTTTGCCCTTGAGATCCTGAATGTCTTCAATGCTACGTTTATTCATGGATACACACTCCTTCTAAAAGATTTCAAAATGAAATGAGAAACAAACGGGAAAACAGCATTTTTCCCCTTTAACCATTGTATCCTACAGGCGTAAAAAATCAAGATAAAATTGTGAAAAACCTGCACAAGCAACCATTCTTTGATATTTTGGGGCCCGCCTTCCCCGCCCTGCCGATCCTCCTTGCAAACGCAAAGCGCCCGCCGATTGGCGGGCGCTGATTTTAGATACCGCGCAGAGCCTCCTCCAGCTCATGGAGGCGGCCGGCTCTCAGGGCGCCGATATAGCGCCTAATGCGCTCTGGCTCCCAATCCCACCAGCGCACGGCCTGCAATCGGCGAATCGTATCGTCGTCAAACCGCTTGCGGATGGGCCCTGCTGGCACGCCGCCTACGATGGTGTACGGCGGCACATCCTTTGTTACCACCGCGCGGGCGCCGATGATGGCGCCGTCCCCGATCTTCACGCCGGACAGCACCACCGCCTGGTAGCCGATCCATACATCGTTGCCCACTACAATGTCGCCTTTGTTGTCCCACGCTTGGGTCACCTGGCCAGCGGGCAGGCCCCACTGCTCAAAAAACAGCGGAAACGGGTAGGTGGACAGCGACCCCAGCGCATGGTTGGCGCTGTTGAATAAAAAGCGCACGCCGCTGGCAATCGAGCAGAATTTGCCGATGATCAGCCTGTCACGGTTGATGGGGTATTGGTACAGTACGTTGTTTGTTTCAAACAGCCTGGGGTCGTACGCAAACTCATGGTACATCGTGTACGCCCCCACTTTGATCTGGGGGCTTGTCACCGCATGCTGCAAATAAATGGTATTGGTATCCCCCGTGCGGGGATACAGCTTGGTTTCTGGAATCGTCATGTTCTTCCCTCCTGGAAAATGTTTTATAAGACAATTCCAGACACAACAATGCAGCGCCTCAAGGCACACCACCTCTCTTTTTCTTTCCCTATCATACCAGCGGGGCAAACGCTGCGCAACCGCCGGCCTAGGCGCGCGGCCTTGTGCGCCGCTCCGCCTCCACGCAGCGCAGCACTTCTTCGCTCCGCCCTTGGGAAAACCCGTCGCGCCGTACAGCACAATATACCTGGTTGGCAAATTTCAAAAGCATCAGGTGCTTTGTCTTTATCACCTTTTTTACATCTGCATACCAATACCGCCCCTGTACCACGCCATTGGTCTCAATCTCCAAATATTGCGGATAAAATACCGTGCGCCTGGAAGCGGCGCCCTGCGTCATCGTCAGATGCTGCCGATAGCGCAGCCTGCCCATCCAGCGCGGCATACAAGCGGCAAACAGCGCCGCTGCCAGTACGCACAGCCCCGCCGGCCACAGCTGATCCCAGGATAGTCCAAGATCCACCCAAGCCGACAGCACCGACAGCGCCAGCACCACGCCCAGGCAGGCCGCCAGTGCTAGCAGAAATCCCTTGCCGGGGCCCGCCCACAGCGTTGCGCACAGCCATTCTATAAAATCCGCCTGCGTCAGCCTCTTGTCGTTGACGGCCAGGCATATTTGCGCTGTCTCCATCCGCCTCTCTCCTTTCTATAGAATATAGCTTAACAAAAAAATGTGCCGCCAAAGTGGCAGCACATTTTCGTTTGCTCAGTTTTCATCCAACAGCGCTTCCTTGGGGTGGCGGCCGGTGGCCAAATACATGGCCCATTCCGCAATGTTGGTGGCATGGTCGCCAATGCGCTCGATGTATTTTGCGATCATCATGGTGTCCACGGCTGCCATGGCGTCGGTCGGCTGGTCGCTGATGACCTTTGCCACGCCGTTGACGCACTTGGTAAACATCGCGTTGACGGGCTCGTCGCCCTTCATCACCATTTGCGCCCGTTCCTTATCCTCATCAAAATAGGCGCTTAGGGCATTTGCAAACTGATCCTCTGCCAAAGACATCATCGGCAGCAACATCTCGGACGGCTCCAAATGCGGGGCCGTGCCGCTGCGCTCGATGATTTCGCAGATGTCCGCGCATTGGTCGGCCGCGCGTTCCAGGTCCGTGATGATCTTCAGCGCCGCTGTAATCAGCCTCAGATCGCTGGCAATGGGGCTTTCCCGCTTGATCAGCGACAGGCAGGTCTGCTCGATATGCCGTTCAAAGCGGTTGATCACCACATCGCCTTCCTGGATGCGGTGCGCCTGCTTCATATCGTTTTCCTCCAGCGCCTCGCTGGTCTTACGGATCACGCTGTTTACCATCGACGCCATATCCATCAGGTCCGCCGTTAAGCCGGACAGCTCCTTATCAAATCGTTCTCTCGGTGGCATGGTAGGTTACGCTCCTTTCGCATCAGCCGAAACGGCCGGTAATATAGTCTTCCGTCCGCTTATCCGCAGGCTTGGAAAAGATCTGGTCCGTCGTATCGTATTCCACGATTTCTCCGTGCAGGAAAAACGCCGTCTTATCCGAAATACGGCCCGCCTGCTGCATGTTATGCGTGACGATGACGATGGTGTATTTTTCTTTCAGTTCGCCCATCAAATCCTCAATGCGCGAGGTGGAGATGGGGTCCAGTGCGCTGGTGGGTTCATCCATCAGCAGCACCTCCGGCTCCACAGCCAGCAGGCGGGCGATGCACAGCCTTTGCTGTTGGCCGCCGGAAAGGCCCATGGCGCTGGTTTTCAGCCTGTCATGCACCTCGTCCCACAAGGCCGCGCCCTTCAAGCTTCTCTCCACGATCTCGTCCAGGTCCGCGCGCTTTTTGATGCCATGCGTGCGCGGGCCGTAGGCAATATTGTCATAGATGGACATGGGAAAGGGGTTTGGCTTTTGGAACACCATGCCGACGCGCTTTCTCAGCTGCGCCACATCGTATGCACGGTAGGCGTCCTTGCCCTCGAATAAAATTTCTCCCTCTATCTTTACGCCCTCGATCAGGTCGTTCATGCGGTTCAGCGTGCGCAGAAAGGTCGATTTGCCGCAGCCCGAAGGGCCGATCAGCGCCGTAATCTCGTTATGCGGTATATCGATATTGATATCCTTTAACGCTTGCTTTTCTCCATAATATAGGTTCAGGTGCTTTGCCTGAAGGATGGGGGTTTCCACCGGATTCATGCTTTGCCTCCTTTTGCTTTGTTGCTAAATAGCTTGGCCGCCAGAGTCGCCAGCTGGTTGATGATGGCAACCACCACCACCAGCACCACCGCCACGGCAAAGGCCGAGTCAAAGGAAATGCCTTCCTTGGCCAAAAAGTACAGGTGTACCGACAGCGAGCGCCCAGCGCTCATGATGCCATCCGGCATGGAAACGGACGAGCCCATCGTATAGATGATGGCTGCCGTTTCGCCCACGATGCGCCCGATGGATAGGATCACAGAGGTCAATATCCCGTTCATCGCATTGGGGAGCACCACCTTGACAATGGTGCGCAGCTTGCCGGCGCCCAGCGCCAACGAGCCTTCGCGGTAGCTGTCCGGTACGCTGGAAAGCGCTTCCTCCGTATTGCGCACCACCACCGGCAAACACATCACTGCCAGCGTCAGCGCGCCGGATAATATGCTGTATTTCAGGCCAAAGAACACCACGAACATCGCATACCCAAACAACCCGTACAAAATGCTCGGAATGCCCGCCAGGCTTTCGGTGGCAAAGCGGATGATATTGAGCATCCGCCCCTTTTTTGCGTATTCGTTTAGATAAATCGCCGCGCAGATGCCAATGGGCGTTACGATGACCAGCGTCGTCACCACCAGCAGCAGGGTGGATACGATCATCGTCTTGATGCCATACAGCCCGATGCCCGGCTTATATTCGGTGGTAAACATATCCCAGCTCAAATGTGGGATGCCCTCCACCAAAATATAGCCGATGATGCCCACCAGCGCGCACAGAACCAAGGCAGCGCAGAAATAGATGGCGATCTTTAGCAGCAGATCCTTTGCTTTTCTCTTGTTTTTCATCCTGCCTTCTCCTTTTTCTGCCGGGTCAGCATCCTAAGCCCCAAGTTGATCGCCATGATGAATATAAACAGGATCACCCCAGTGGCAAACAGCGCCTCCTGGTGCAGGCCGCTGGCATAGCTCATTTCCAGCGCGATGTTGCTTGTCATCGTGCGGATGGGGTCCAGTACAGAGCCGGGCATTGTCGGCCGGTTGCCGGATACCAGCATCACCGCCATCGTCTCGCCAATGGCGCGGCCCATACCCAGCACCACGCCGGCCAAAATGGTCTTTTTGGCGGCCGGCAGCACCACGGAAAACAGCGTATGCATCGGTGTTGCGCCCAGCGCCAGCGCCCCTTCGCGGTATTCATGCGGCACCGCGTTGATCGCGTCCATCGTGATGGTGATGACTGTCGGCAAAATCATAATGGAAAGGATGATGATGGCCGCCAGCATCGAAAGTCCGTTGCCTCCGATGGAGGAGCGGATAAACGGCACCAGCAATACCAGCCCGAAAAACCCGTATACCACCGACGGAATGCCCGCCAAAAGGTCGATGCAGGGCCGCAGGATGCGCTGCCCGCGCTTGCCCGCCAGATCCGTCATATAGCAGGCCGTCAAAATCCCGATGATAGACCCGATCACCGCGCTGATCACCGCCGTAATCAGCGACGTTACGATCATCGGCGCCAGCCCAAACTGCATAGAGGTTGGCTTCCATACCGTACCGAAGATGAACTTAAACACCCCGATTTGCGACAGCGCCGGCACACCCTTGATAAAGATGAAGATCATAATCAGGGCGACCGCCAGAATCGACACGCTCGCGCATAAAAAAAAGCCCCCTTCAAATATGCGCTCGCCTGTGGTGCGTGCATCCACCGGTTTATTGCTCTTTTGTTTCAACATTTTTTTCATGCCCCCATTATAGGGATTTCGCTTTTCGGCTTGGTTACGCTCTGTTAAAGCTTTGGTTAAGGAATGGTTAATCCCTGCGTTTAGTCTCTCCCAATTTTGGCAAAACAAAAAAGCGGCTTTTAGGCAAAGCCGCTCTTTTGCGCTCCTCTGTCTACAAAATCTGCTCGATCTGCAGCCTCTCCCCGTCCGGCCCGCGGAACCGCGCGCTCTTTTCTCCGTTTTCGTACAGGTCGGGGTCCAGCTGTATTTCGGTTTCAAATACGACACCCGCCGCCTCCAGGGCTGCCTTGGCTGCCTCAATGTCCTGCACTTGCATGCACAGGTGGTTGATGGTGCCGTCCACCCCGTCGCGCTGCTTTTGCCCGCCGCCCTTTTGCACCAGCTCCAGGATAATCCCCTTTTGCTGCATAAACTGTAGCTGCGACCCGGTGTTTTCATGCTTTACATACCACAACTCTTCAAACCCCAGCACATCGCTGTAAAACGCCTTGGACCGTGCCACATCCTTCACATAGATGGCCACATGGCCCAGCCCCATCATCCCCAATTTCGCCATTACACGTCTCCTCTTCTATTCTTCTATATTGCACGCCGTCTCCGTGTTGTCTCGGCGCAAAAGGATCATATCGCGCAGCACGACCCCGCCGTCTACGATGGGGTGGTCGTAATGGTCGATAAAAAAATTTTCCCTGCGGCCAAAGGGCCGAAACCCGCACCGCTTGTAAAACCCAAGCGTAGCCGGGCTCTCTCCCGTGCCTACCACGAGGGTGTTCAGCTGCGGCAGGTGCGAACACAGCCAATCCACCATTGCGCGTCCATAGCCTTGTCCCTGGTGGGCCGGCGTTACCGCCAGGTTTTTCAGTTCGTACACGCCGCCGCCTTCGTCCGTCACCACTGCCTGCGCTTTTATGCCGTCCTCCTCCAGCACAAACACACGGCCCCTCTCCAGGTACTGGTCCACCATGCTCTCCTGCTCGTCGGCCAACAGCAGCAGCGGCAAATGCCGTTTTTTCCGTGTTGTAATCTCCGAAATTCTCATCCGGCGTTCCCTTCCCTTTTATCCGTTACACGCCAAGCGCACGTTTCACATCCTCGATATACCGTGTCTGCTGTTTTTTCAGATACCGCTTGGCAAACGGGCGCATCCAAATTTTTTTCACCGTGATATACTCCGTAAATACGACCTGCGTCCGGCCGTCTATTCCTGCAAAGCGCCCCGTCCACCGGCCGGATAAGTGCTTGTTTTCCATGGTAAATTCATATCGCTTATACGGATGCTTGGCCGTAACGGTAAAGGCTGTCGCCGTGCCGTCCTCTGCATATTCGATAAACTGGCTCCCTGCCTGCACCACTTCGATTTTCTTTACATCGGACCGCCAATCTGCCCTGGAAACGTCCGTTACAAGCGCCCATACCGCGGCCAAATCTGCATTGATCTCCGCTTGTATCTGGCTTTTCACCATGCGAACCGCCTCCTTTTTCCTATTATAACATATCGGCAACCAAAAAAAGCGTCTCCTTTCGGAGACGCTTTCCGCTTTCTTCCCGCTCAATCGTAGATGGATTCCTCTTCCCAGCCTACAATTTCACCGGTGTTGGCATCGATCTCAAACTCATATTCCCGTTCGTTGTATACGATTTTACCTTCATACATCGCCCGGCCGTCATCCATTTCAAAATGAATGGTCAAATTGCTCTGCGAGGCGCCGGGCACGCGGTCCAGTGCCGTCTTGGAGGCCTGCTCCTGCGATACCTTGGCGCTGTTGGCCTGGCCAGCAAAATCATCCTCCACATCATAGTCCACACTCAAAATCGTGCCGTCCGCGGCGTTGATCTCATAATCATACTCTTTATTCTGCACGTAGAATTCCACATCATACCGCCATACGCCGTCGTCCATTTCCTTCTTCACCCGCATGGCCGTAACGTCGCTTTCCGCTACCTTGGCATTTTCCAAGGCAATCTCCTTGGCACGCTGCTCGGGAATCTCCGTGCCGTTTGTCGCGGTGTCTTGCGGGGCCTGCGTTGCCCGCTGCGTCTGCGTTGCGGTCGGGTTTGCCGCGTTGCCCGCGGCGCCGTTTCCGCCGCTGCATCCTGTGATGAGCAGCATGGCTGTCACGGCCGCCAGGCCAGCTTTCATGACGCTTTTTTTCATGTTACTCTCCCTCCGGTTTTCCAGTATGGTTTTATTCTGATCAATTTTCCAGGAATTATTCTTAATTATAGCAAGGCTCTTGTTAAATGACAAGCAAAAACCCGGCAAAGCCGTTGCCCTGCCGGGTTTTTTTCAGTCTTGTTCTTCCGCTTTGTGCTGCTCGGCGTCATATACGGGCAGCGTAAAGGAAAACGTCGTGGTCTGCCCAGGCACACTGGATACCGAGATGCTTTCTCCCATGCGCTGCAAAATCTCGCTGGCAATGGAAAGGCCCAGGCCTGTACCGCCGCCGGTATGCGCTTTGTCCGCTTTGTAAAAACGTTCAAAAACATGCGGTAGATCCTCCGGCTGGATGCCGTCGCCGCTGTTTTTCACGCGCACCAGGATCTTTCGGTTCTGCACCTGCGTTTCAATCCAAACCCTGCCCTCTGGCGGGGTGAATTTGAACGCATTGTCCAGCAAAATTGTCAAAATCTGCTCTACACGATCCGCATTGGCCCAGGTATAGGGGCAATTTTCCATCAGGTCTGTGGTAAACTCAATGCCCTTATCCTCTGCCAAGGTTTCGTACCGCATGGGCATTTCCTCGATCAGCTCCGTTACGTTGAGCTTAGCAGGCTCCATGGCCTCCGTGCCGCTTTGCAGGCGGCTCAGCTCCAGCAGGTCATCAATTAAACGCGATAGGCGTAGGCATTCGTGCAAGATATAGCCGTAATACCGCGCACGGTCCTCTTCCGTTTTGATTAGCCCATCGCTCAGCGCCTCCGTCAGCCCTCGCACCGCGCTCAAAGGCGTGCGCAGCTCATGCGAAACATTGGCCACATAATCCTTACGCGTCTGCTCCAGCCTTTCGGCCTGGGTAATATCGCGGAACAGCGCCACCGCGCCTACGCAGCGCTCGGTATCGCTGATCAGCGGGTGGATGGTCACGCCGATGATGTTGGCCCCGATACGCAGGCTCATCTGCACGTCTTCCTTGTTCTGCATACACTTCTGATAGGCATGCATCAGCTCGGTGGCATACGGCAGACTGCCCCATTCGTTAAAATCGCTCTCCACCTCCAGCAGCTGATACAGCGCCGGGTTGGTATGGGTGATCTGCAAATGCACGTCGGTGGCCATGATGCCCTCCGCCAAACCGTTGAGCGTTTGGCGCAGGCGGTTGCGTTCTACCGTCAAGGCCGAGATCGTCACGCTGAGCTGCTCGCTCAAAACGTTGAGCTGGGTGGCCAGCGTGCCGATTTCTCCGCCCGCCATTTCGTCGGCACGCACGGAAAAATCACCGCCCGCCATCGCCACCGCCACATCCTGCATCTGGCGGATGGGCTTTGTGATATGCCTTGCCAGAAAGTAAACCGGGATGATAACCACGATACTCGCTACCAGCATGCTCAAAAACAAAACCGGAATCAGCCCATTGAACGAAGCCCTGATCTCGCTTTCCGGCATTGTCAACGCCACCACGGCGATCAAGTCGTCGCTATGATAGATCGGCGTGATGACGGTGCAGATTTTGCCGATCTCATCGTTGAGCACATGCTCTTCTATGATGGGATAGCCCTGCTCGATGACCTCCTGCACGCCGCCGCGGATCAGCTGGAGGATGTTGTCGCTCTGCCCTTTGAGGACAAAGCTGCTCGGCCTATCGTCCGTCGAACGCATAATCAGCTTGCCCTCGGCATTGAATACCTGCATCTGGCTGTCCGTAATTACGCCGGACATGCTCAGCGCCCGCTCAAATTCCCGCAGGGTGATTTCTCCGAATTGGTATTGTACATAATAGGTAGAGACCACCTCCGCGCTGAGCTGCAATTCCTTGACGCGCTCGTTGGCAAAGGTTTTCGGCCCCACCGAAGAATAGATCGCAGCCGTCATCACGCTGGCGACTACCACAGCCAACAGCGTTAAAAACAACAGCCGCGGCAGCAGCCGTACCTTTTTCATTGCTCTAC
>UREB01000020.1 GCA_900546685.1 uncultured Eubacteriales bacterium
GAGCGCGCGCCAGACCCTGCTCCAAAAATGGAAGGATCACGGCGGGCAATTCCAGCCCTTTGCTGCTATGCATGGTCTTCACGCGCACAAAGTCGCCGCCAGTGGGCAGGGCGGGCGGTTCCTTGCCGCCTAAGCGGGTGGTGGTATCCAGCATCTGTAAAAACCCATACAACGACCCATCGCCGGACTGCGCGTAGCCCTGGGCCCGCTGCCATAGGGCTATGAGGTTTTCCGTTTTCTTAGCCCCATCCGGTTGTACGCCATAATAGGCCAGGGCGTTGCAGTCGTCATAGATATAGAGCAAAAGTGCATCTACGCTGTGGCGGTGCGCATATTGCCGATATCGCTCGATGCGCTCGAAAAAACGGCGCAGCCGGTCTGCGGTGGTGCCTTTGCCATGCGCGGAGAAATGGCGGGCCGCCTGGAAAAATTCACACCGATCCGAAAGCGTGCCCATCCGCTGCTGTTCCTTTTGATACAGGCGGATGTGCGCTAGGTCCGCCGCGGTGCATTGGCCTACGGGGCTGCGCAACGCTGTTACGAAATCAATGTCGTCCTGTAAGCTGTCCACTATGCGCAAAACCTGGATCAAAGCGCCGCATTCCTGTGTGGTCAAAATTTCCGCAGAAGCGTCCGAGACCGCTTCGATGCCCTCTTCCAGCAGGGTCTGCAAAAAGAGCGAAACATGGGTGCGCGCCTGTACCAACACCACAATGTCCGAAAGGGTATAGGGACGCTCTACGCCTTTATCCAAAAAGGTTTGGCCCAACAAGCGCCGGATCTCCTGGGCTGCCACCCGTGCTTGGGCTACGCTGCGGGCTTCCAGCGCCAGTGCCTCTGCTTCCGGCAGCTCTTCGCCACCCGCTTTGTTTTCCTTGATAAGCAGATGCACGCTGATCGGCGGCCCTTGCTCCTTGCGGCCGGGTACAAGCGCTTGGCTGTCGTCATAGGCAACATCCGAAACCGGTGGCTGCATGCAGCGTTGCATCACCCAATTTACCCCATGTAAAACATTGGCGCAGGAGCGGTAGTTTTCCTTGAGGTCGATGCGCACCTGCTCTGCGTCGTCCTCCGGGCTGTATTGGTGATAACGTGCCAAAAACAAAGAAGGGTCGGTATGGCGGAAATGATAGATGCTCTGCTTTACGTCGCCAACCCGGAAAGAGGTCTTAGGGCGGGCAATGAGAGATAGGATGGCGTCCTGCAATTCGTTGGTATCCTGCACTTCGTCGATGAATACGGCATCATAGAGTGCGCTTGTTTCCCGCTGTGCCTGCGGATGGCGTAGGATGCGCAGCGCTGCTTGGGAGACATCGGAAAAATCCCAGGCATTTGCCTGCTTTTTGGCCTCGGTATAGGCATGCTCAAAGGCGGACAGCAGTTTACACAGCCCGTCGAACACAGGCACGCAGTCGTGCGCCATTTTGCAAAAGCCGGAGAGACCAAGACGATAAGCTGTGTGTTTTTGCAGCTGCAATATGCTTTTTTTGATGCGCTTATGCAGCGTATCAAACTGCTCATTGTCCTCGGCGGATAGGCTCTTTTTAATGCGAGCATCCTTTTTCAGGGCCAGCTGCTTTAGCATTGCAGCCGATTCCGGCCCGGGCGCCAGCTTGCCCAGCTGGCCGAGCAGGGCGAAGTTTTCCTGCCAGACAAACAGAATCTCTTCCTTTTTTTTATGCTGGCATCCTGTCTCCAATATGTGGATGAGCTGCTCCACATCTGCCGATGCATGGGACAGCTCTTCCAAAATCGGTGCGCAATAGGCAGAAAAATCCGATTGTATCACGTTGTCATCGGCATAATGAGCGCGTGCTTTTTCCAGCCATGCTTGCCCATCCGGCAGGGTCTGCTTATATTCGTGTATTTGGAGAATAATCTGCTTTACTTCCTCTTCCTTGCCATAGGAAAGCGCCTTGAGTGTATGCAAAAACGCATCCCGTTCCTTACCCGGCGGCAAGGAGAAAAAATCGTTGAATACATCTTCCAGCGCTGTGGCGCGCAGCACCAGGCCGGTAGCCTCATCCAGCAGGCCAAACAAGGGATCCAGGTCTACCAAATAAAAGTAGCGCCGCGCCAGCTGGATACAAAATGAGTCAATGGTGCAGATATCCGCGCTGTGCACCAAAAGCGCCTGGCTGCGAAGATGGCGCGCCGTCTCGGGCGCGCAGTGATCCGCCCTGTCCAACAATTCCTTGGCAAGCCGCTGTTTCATTTCCGCGGCTGCGGCATTGGTAAAGGTGGTCATGAGCAGCTTTTGTATCGGCATACCCGCCTCGATCAGGCGTACGGCTCTATCCACCATCACGGCGGTTTTCCCAGAGCCAGCGGCGGCGGACACGATAAGATCGCGGGGCGTCTGTATATCCAGCGCTCTTTTTTGCGCAGCGTTAGGCGTTTGGATCATGGCTGTCCTCCTCCTTGGAAAGGGATACCTTCCGTACGGTGCGGTGCGGCGTAACGCCGGATAGATAGCCGCAGGCATTGGCAAAGGCACAGTATTGGCACCCATCGACAGCGCCCTTGAGTGGATAGGGAGCGGTATGCCCCTGGCTTAGCGTTTCAAACAGCGAAGCGGTGACGGCAAGCGAATCGGAGAGCACCTGGGCCATTTGCTCGTCTGTTAGTAGGCGGCCGGCACTTTGCGTGGAAAGCGCACGATCTTCCACGCCATGCGCAGTATAGTATCCTTTGAGCTTTTGTGCGGATAAATCCTCCTCAGCGTGCTGTGGATCGTCTTCCTGGACGCTGGCACGCACAGCGCTGAGCGCCATGGCGCTGGGCGCCGCCTGCTTTTTTTGGGCGGCCATTTGCAAATACAGCGGAAGCTGCAAGCTGGTGCCGCAGGCAAAGCGCGTAAGGTCTGCCTGGGATACGCTGCCGGATTTATAGTCGACTACGCGGACGTAAGAAGTCCCGCCTTCGCGCTTTAGGTCGATGCGGTCTATCACGCCGTTGGCAATGCCCTCTGCACCATTTGTCAGCGGGACGCGGATGCGGCAGGGCACCTCGGTATCCTGCGGCACAAACTGCCCGCTTTGCTTTTGGCGGCATAGCATCCAAGCTGCTTTGTACAGAGAATCGCGCTGTTTTTCCGCCTGCAGGCTGGCTCTGGCATCTTGGGCATACGGACCGGAGAGGTATTCGCGCGCTTCGTAGGCTTGGCAAAGCTTGTCCACAGCAGACCGGCATTGTTCGCGGGTCAAGGTGCGGTCGCGATACAGCAGCAGAAAATGCTGCAGCACGGCATGATAATAGTTGCCCTCATCAATCGGCGTTTTCCCAAACTCATCTGCGGGTGCTAGGTGAAGGCCACGCTCCATAAAGTGCCGGAAGGGACAGCGGGCCAAGGTTTCCAGCCCGGTAATGGGCGTGGTATATGCGCCCTTTTCATCCGCGTACAGAGCGTGGGCTAGGGCAGGGCCAATCTCATCCTCCCGGGGAGAAAGCCCCTTTAGCGCTTGGGCAACCTGGGGATAGTGCATTTGCTCCAGTGCGCAGTAGGCAGCGGCCCAGACGGGGTCTACAGTCTCGCCGTCCTGTACCCGGCGCACCGCCTCTGCCAACGGCAATAGCGTAGCTTTGGGAGAAGAAACCTCCTGCGGCCTTTGCGCGGCCCGGCGTACGGCGCCGGGAAACAGCTGAGAAATCTGCTCGATATAGGGCGAGGGCAGGAGCTGTTTGCCGGCTAAGTCGGCTTGTGGATAGGAAAGGTACAGCCAATGGCTTGGCTTGCAAAATACGCTGTATACCGCCAACTCCTCCTCGCTGGCGCGCTCTGCCTCGTTGTTGCCCATCCAGAGCCCGTTTTCCTCCAACAGGGCGTGGTCGCTGCGCGATAACAATCCCGTTTCGGCAGTGCCGGCCGGTACTTTGCCGGCCGACAGCCCTAAGACGAACAGCGCTTTGATCTCATCCATCTTACTGCGCAGGATCGAGCCCGCATTGATGGCGTCGTTTTGGCTGGGCAGCAGACCAATTTCCTCAGCGGCTAGGCCGGAGGAAAGCAGCGTGGCAAAGTCTCCGGGGCTTAGCACCTGATCGCCCAGGACACGGATGACCTGCGCCAAAAGATCGCCCAGAAGGGTAAAAAACTCGCTGGCCTGCGCGGCGGTATCTGGGTCGTCCAGGTAGGTTTCGTCGATGGTGGCTTGGAGCCGCTCGATAAACCCGTCCTCCTCCAGATACTGAACCAAGGCTTCTGCCTGCTGCTTGGCAGAGCGGGCCTTCAGAAGCGATTTTCGCAGCGCTTCCAGCGGATCAAAGAGCAGATGGTAGAGTGAAAGGTAAGCCTCTTGCTCCTCCGGCTCCATGGAGGAGGGGGGCGTAGGCGGATAGGCGCGCAAACCAAAGCGGCGCGCCCAACGCTGCATCTGCTCGCATTGCTCTTGGGAAAGGCGGGTAAACCCGCTTTTTAAGAAACGAACCACATCGCGCGTAAAGCGGCGATTTTGTACTACGCGCAGCGCTTGCAATACAAATTGCGCGGCCGGGTGTGTGCTGACCCGCCGTTTTATATCCCAAAACATCGGAATGTCATAGAGGGATAGGGCGCGCTGCAACAGCGGGCCATACAGCTCGATTTCGGAGGAGACCACGGCGATCTCGTTGTACCTTAGGCCGTGATCTTTGACAAGGGCAAAGATTTGGCGTGCACAGTCCTCCGCTTCCTGCCAGGGATTGCCGGCATGAATGAGCGAAATTTCCTGTGCCGGCCCTTCATAGGGAGCGGGCCGATAGGCAAAGAGGTGCGATTCCAAATAGGCTAGGGCAGGGCTGTGCGCAAAGCGCGGTGGGCGCTGGCCTTTTTCGCGCGGTAGCCAAACGGTATGCTGGCGAATGCCGCAGCGCTCTGCCAAAGCGCTGACACGGGCAAGGTGCTTGTGTTCGGTGGCAAAGGTTGGCGCGTCTGCGTCTGTTTCCAAGCCAAGGCGAAAGGAAATACAGACGTCGGCGCACTGCCGGAGCAGCGCTTCCACAAGCCGGTAGACCTGTTTTGTCAGCATCTCAAAACCGTCTATGCAGACAAGAGCGCCCTTTAGAAAGACGGTTTGTGGAATCAGATCGATGCAAAGGTCGGTTTTATCTTCGGTATCCTGATATTCTCCGGCCAAATGTCCCTGGTAAGCGGCATAAACCTTGGCGATTTCCTGTAAATGCGGGCGGGCCTGCCCAGCCTCCATAAGAGCCTCTGGCGCAATGCCAAAGCGCTTGTATTCTGCGATTTCCCCGGCCAAGGTAGCGGCAAACTGGGGAGAATGGGCGTAGCGGCCATAAACGGTAAGCTCATCTTGCAAGGTAAGCAGCATCCTGCTGACGGCCATGGCTTCGCCCCGCCGGTCCATCGGCTTTAGCAGGGAAGGCTTTTGTGCAAGAACGCGTTCGCAGAGCCGGGAAATGCTCAGTACTTCTGCATGCCAGAGCCCCTCTGCATGCAGATGGCGCATCAATTCCCGCTCACCTTGCAGCGTGTATTGGTCCGGTACGATCAGATAGGAGGGCTGCCCTTGCTGCATGGCTTGGCCAATGCGTCTGCATAGCCAAGTGGTCTTGCCGCTGCCGGCTCGTCCGCAGATTTTCCATAATGCCATAGGCCTGTCCCTCCTTTTTATTTGTAGTGTACCATAAGCGGCCAATGTGCACAAAATCGCACAGTTAAGAATTTACACTCGAAGTTTTTGGAAAAGTCATATATAATGGTATAATAATATGCAAAAAGCGCAAAAATCTGCGAGGAAAGGGGGAGCGCCTGTGCGGCTGTTATTTGCTTTGGAATTGCCGCCTAGCATGATAGAGACGCTGACAGAGCTGCAGCGCCGCTTGCTTGGCATCGGAATCGGCGGGCGGGCCATCTCCCAGGAAAATTTTCGCATGCTGTTTCAGGTAGGCGGAGAGGTTACCGAAGACGATGCGCAGGCGCTGATCCACAAGTTGGAAACTGACTTGGCCGTGCTGCCTTCTCCGGTATTGCAGATCGTAGGCGTGGGCGCGCTGGTGCGCAGCGGCGGGGACAACGTATATGCGCAGCTGGGCGGGGATACGGAGATGTTGTATCGATTGAAAAACGACATCGGCCGGAGCATAGACGAGCTGGGCCTGGCGTTAGACCTAAAGCCTTTTGCCCCCAACATCACCATCTTACACGGCTGCCGGTTTGGGAATCCCAAGCTGCGGGTACGCAGCAATTCCTTTTTCCTTTCGCATTTGGCGCTGTATATGTCGCAGCCGACCGTGTTTCGGGACCCATACCCCGATTACGAGCGCATTTGGGAAATTCCCTTTATGAGGTAAAGAAAAGGAACGGATGCATCCGTTCCTTTTTTGGTTGGTTCGCTCACCGCCTTTATATGCCCAGGGTTGTTGTAAAATAGGGTGCTTGTTTAGGGTGAATGATAAGGGGCATACCCAGCGGCTTGGGTTCAGCCTTCTAGGCCGAATTCTTTTTTGTAAGCTTCCAGCGAGCGCGCAATGGCCTGCTCGGCGGCTTTGCGCCCTTCAAAGCCCTCTACCACGGTCTTTTTGCCTTCCAGGGTTTTGTATACCTCAAAGAAATGCTGCATCTCCTCGGTATGATG
The DNA here is from genome assembly GCA_900546685.1 of uncultured Eubacteriales bacterium. Classification (GTDB taxonomy): domain Bacteria; phylum Bacillota; class Clostridia; order Christensenellales; family QAND01; genus UMGS1975. The sequence continues at coordinate 6,576 of UREB01000020.1, forward strand.
CGGCGGCAGATGGTGTAGCTCGGAATAGCCTTCCATGGCCGGATCGTTGACAGGCACAGCGATGATTTTTTCGTCGCGTTCGTTGTCATCCACCATGGTCATCAGGCCGATGGGGCGGCAGGTGACCATGCACATCGGCACCAACGGCTCTTGGCAGAGGATCAACACATCCAGCGGATCATGGTCATCCGCATAGGTGAGGGGGATCATGCCATAGTTGGCGGGGTAGTGCGTGGAGGTGTAGAGGACGCGGTCCAGCCGCAGCAGGCCCGTTTCCTTATCCAATTCATATTTATTTTTTCCGCCCTTGGGGATCTCGACAATGGCAACAAAGCTGGATGGCGTTACCCGTGCCGGATCCACATTGTGCCAAGGGCATTGAAGATTCCTTGTATTCATCAGGAAAACCCTTTCTAATTTGATTCTGTGGTTTGTTCCACTGGCATTGTAAGGCTATATTTTTGATATAGAGGCGCCAGCGTACCGTCGTCTCTCATTTGCGCCAACGCTTTTTCAATCAGATTTGCCAAGTCTCGTTCACGGTTGCGCGTAGCAATGGCATAATCGATATGGCCAATTTGTATATTTTGCAGCGAAAGATCGTTTGCCAAATAGCGGTTGAGGACGCTTTGCTCAGCACAGAATGCATTGATCTTTCCATCCCTAAGCGCTTGGAGCGCATCCGGATAGCTGGAAATGTCCGTGATAAGTGCCGGATAGCCCATGGTGGTCAGATAATCGGTAAGCATGGGCTTGATGGTGGCATTGGGGATTACGCCGATCTTGGTTTCCGAGGAGGATAGATCCAGCGTAGCGCCGTTTTTTGTCATCAGCATCACAGGGTCTTGATAATAGACGGAGCTAAGCTGATAGGATTCCTGGTTGGAAGCTGTGACCTCCACGCGAGAAATCAACAGATCGACGTCCTCGTTGGACAGTAGCGCTAAATCGTTCTTCACGGTCACAGGCACATAGACAACGCCGCCGGGGCCGCCTAAAATTTGTGCGCCGATCAAAGCGGCAAGCTCGGCCTCAAAGCCAGTGGCGGTGGCGCTATCCTCCACCTTGCTGAAGGGCATTTCATCTTCCAAGACCCCGATACGCACCGTACCCCGTTCGCGGATCTCTGGAAGCACATCGATATCGCTGTTGCCGCTCATACGAAAAAAGACAGTTAACAGACAAACGGCCACAACACAAACCAAGATCACCTTGGGCAGAGGGCCGCGCCAAAACTTTTCAAACGACCAATGGCGCCGCACGACGTGCTTTGCATGGTGCGGGGCTCTATGTGCTTTATGTCTCAAGCGTGTCCCTCCTTTCCAGATTTGTTAGGCTTGTTTTGCAAAGTGTAACAGATTTGGCGGTATGATGCAATCTTCCTAAAAAGAAAAAACGATGGGATTCCCATCGTTTTTTTCCTGCTTAGTCGTTGACAAACGGCAGCAAAGCAATGATGCGCGCGCGTTTGATGGCAATGGCCAGCTCACGCTGATGCTTTGCGCAAGTACCCGTCATGCGGCGCGGTAAAATCTTTCCGCGCTCCGATACATAGCGGCGCAGCCGATTGGTATCTTTATAATCGATGACGGCGTTTTTATCCGCACAAAACGCGCAAACTTTGCGTTTGGGGCGGCGTCCACCCTGACGGGGACGTCTTACCGGTCTTTCTTCCATTCTATTTCAGTCCTTTCCATTAAAAGGGTAGTTCATCGTCCTCTACCGTATCGCCGAAACCAAGGCCACTGTTGCCAAAGGCGGGTTCCGGCGGCGGGGGCGCTTGATGGCCGCGGTCGGCATTTTGCCCGGCGCGCTCCAAGAATTCCACCTCATCGGCGATGATCTCGGTCACATAGCGCTTGGTACCGTCCTGGGCCTCATAACTGCGGTTCTGAATAGAACCGTGTACGCCTACTTTGCTGCCCTTATGCAGGTATTTACCACAGTTGTCCGCCAAACCGCGCCAGCAGACGATGTTGAAAAAGTCCGCCGGGCGTTCGCCCTGCTGGTTGGCAAAGCGGCGCTGAACAGCGATGGAAAATGTGCAAACCGAGACGCCGCCGTTGGTCATACGCAGGTCGGGATCACGGGTCAGGTTTCCGATCAAAGTAGCTCTGTTCATTTTTTTATCTCCATTTCGATTTGTTACGCTTCCTTGCGAATGACCAGGAACCGCATGACATCTTCGCTGATTTTGAAGTTGCGCTCCAGTTCTTTGGGCAAGCTGGATTCGCTTTCAAAATGCATTAGGATGTAATAGCCTTCGGTCAAGTCGTCGATCTCGTAGGCCAGCTTGCGCTTACCCCAATCATCAATCTTCTCGACATTGCCGCCGCCATTGGTCACGATCCCACTGAAACGTTCAACCAGAGCAGCTCTGGCATCGTCCGCAACATTGGGATTGACAATGTACATCGCTTCATACTTATTCACGGCGTTTCACCTCCTCTTGGACTTCCGGCCCCTACCGGCCTGGCAGGGACAAGGATACAATGCTAAAGAAGTATACCACAGCAAACTTGCGAATGCAAGAAGCTATTGCGCCACCTGGTTGCCGGATTTATCAAACAACAAGTAATCGGGCGTTTGCCCTGCCATGCTGTCATAAGTGACTTTGAGTAGATCGCCCTCAAAGCAAAGGTGGGAAGACCAATAGTAATCAGTATCGATGCCGTTGACACGCCAAAGCTCTCCGCCGTCCGGGGAAATGGCAATCAGGTCCGGGCCGTAATAGCCGGAGAGGTAGATGGTACCGTCGGCATCCACCAACGGCGCCTCCAGGGGGACCCCAACATCATTGAGAGCCCACAGCACGGCGCCATCGGCCAGCGACAAGGCATACAGTGTGCCGCCGACCTCCACATAGGCACGATCTGCCGTAATGGCTGCAGGCGATACCGGCGGTAGCTCGGTCATGGCCTCGATGGTAAAGGTATGGGTCCAAACCTCTTGGCCCGCCTGGTTTTTGGCATACAGCGTGGCTTCGCCGCTGCCGGAATCCATATCGTCGATGGTTTCTGCCGTTGTTTCGGAGGTAATCTCTACCACGGCATCCTTGGCGGACGAGGGCGCAGCACTGGCAGTAGGCTGTGCTGTCTGCGCGGGAGCGCAACCAACGAGACAGAGTAGGGCTAGGCTGAGGGAGAGGCCCAAAGCCAATCGTTTTTGTTTCATAGAAGTCTCCTTCCCACAGAGCAACAACAATCTTTTCATAAAAATATCATATTTTTGTAACATATTCAACTGAAATAGACTTGGCGCCAAACAAAAATAGGCCCTTTTTAGGGCCTATCGATTCGTCTTAAAGACCGCCAATTTGGCTAAACGGCCAAACGATGAACAGCGCATGGCCTACGATATACTTTTTCTGGATGGGGCCGATGGATACGCTGTCCATGGAGTTGGCACGGTTATCCCCCATGACAAAGACACAATCCTCCGGGATGGTAACGGGGTCCATATCATGCGGCTTTAGACCGGAACCGTACACGTCATCCTGCAATGGTTCGCCATTGATATACGGCTTCCCGTCTACGATGGATATGGTTTCTCCCGGTAGGCCGATGATGCGCTTTACATAGTTGGTATTGCTGTCGTCATAATGGCAAATGACCACATCGTACCGAGCGGAATCGCCAAAGTGCTTTGAAACCTTTTCCACAAATAAAAGCTCATCATCTTCCAGCGTAGGCTGCATGCTGGGCCCTTCGACGCGCACCAGCTCAAAAACAAACAGGCGTAAGAAAAGCGCCACGGCGATGGCGATGGCAAATGTGAGCAGCAAAGAAGGCAGCTGCCTGGTTTTTTCAGAATGGGGCATGGCTTAGTCTCCTTCCGGCTCCAGGCTCTTGACCCGTTTTTCAAACTCACCGCGATCCAGCATGATGGTGCGCTGGCAGGTTTGGCATACCAGCTTGACATCTGCGCCCACGCGAACAATTTTCCAACGGTTGCCTCCGCAGGGATGCTTTTTTTTCATAACAACGATTTGCCCCAGGTGGATCTGCATAGACGCTCCTCCTTTATAACAAAAATTCCCGCCGTAGCGGGAATGGGTGGGGATCAGCCGTCCAGCCCGTAGCGCAAAAAATACAAGGCATTTTCGTTGAACTTATCCGGTTTTTCCTCATGGGGCAGATGGCCGCAGTTCCGCATTTCATACAAAGCGTAATTTTCAATGGGCGCCGTATATAGGCCGGCATCGGCAATGGGGCGCCAGCGATCCTCCGAGCCCCAGACAAACAGCACCTCATGCGGCAAAAGCCGCAGATTGTATAATACGTCGTCCTCCTGGAAATTGGCGATGCTGCGGCGCAGCACTTCGCGGGATTCCTTGCTATCCATCGTTTCATAATAGATGGATAGATCCTGGGAGGATAGGCAGGTTTGGTCAAACATACAGTTGCTGATCATGGAGTTGAATTTTCTTTCGCTGAACAGCGCTTTGCCAAGCCAGCCAAATGTGGAGGACTGCATCAAGCGCAGCGGCAGCGGCATGCTGTCCGTGACGCCGCCGGGGGCAATGCAGATGGCGCGGTGCACGCGGTCGGGATAATGCACCATAAAGTCCAGCGCATAGGTAGCGCCGCTGCCCATGGCAATGATATTTGTCTGCTTGATGCGCAGCGTATTGAGCAGCGCCAACAGAAATTCAGAATTTTCCTCGATGGTATAGGTCAAATCCGGCTTATCGGAATAACCGTATCCGATCATATCAACGGCAACGACAAAATACCGCTCCGCCAGCGCCTCAAATTGGTGGCGCCATGTATAAGAATTTTGGCCGGCCCCATGGATCAATAGGACGGGGTCGCCCTCCCCAGCGTAGGTAATATGGATGCGCAACGCTTGGATCTCAATGAATTCTCCGGTATGTTCTCCATAATAAAACCCATCATGATGAGATAGGGTTGCCGCCAACGCTTTCACCTTCTTTAATGTACAATGTACCGATTCTCTAATTAGACATTTATTTTACCCGATTTTGGGATCGATTGCAATGTAAACAGACAGATGGGCCCTCTGCACATGCCAAGCCCCTTGTAGACAGACATAGAAAGGCCATGACAAACGTATGGCCTTTCTTGAAAAAGTATAGCAGGGAAAAACGGAAAAAATATGGCAAACCCAAAAATTGCTAACGGCGCCGTTCCAGCTGAGAGTACACTTTGGGCGCCATCGAAACCAGCCAGCGTGGATCGTTTTTTTCGGGATCCATAGCGCATTGCTCAAACAATGCCTGTTTGATACGCCCCACCATGGGAGAAGGCGAAAGCTGACAGGCCTGCATAATTTCTGCGCCAGAGATGCGCAGCTGCCGTATATCGTCTATACATCCCTGACTGCGCATCTGTGTTAAAATTTGTTCCCATTTGCCAGCCGTATCCATATCCACCAACGGCCGGCCAGAACCCGCAATGTCACTGCGCCGCAGCGCAATGAGCTGCTCTGCAAACGGAAACCCCCACACGGCAAAATGCTTGCGTACCGTATTGAGCTTGGCGCTGCCGTTTAGGTCAAACATATGGCGCGCAATCAAATCGTGGACAAGACGCACGGTGTGATTGTCTGCGCCCAATCGCGTCAAGATCTCGGCGGACATGGCAGCGCCGATGGCGTCATGCCCGATCATGCGCCCCGTTTCATCCTTGGCGCGCGGCTTACCCACATCATGCAGCAGCGCGGACCAGCGCAACGCTGCCTCTGGCAGGCTGGCACTGTAGGCAGCCAGGTTATGCCCCAGCACATCAAACGCATGATAAATTTGGTTTTGCGTTACGCCCTTTCCTTCCTTTAGCTCTGGGATCAGTTGATACAATACGCCAGATACCTCTAAGGCCTGCATGGCCCGCGCATGGCCGCCGGGCGTTTGGTATTTGACGTCGGCCAACACAATCTTACTGCATTCGGCCCAGATTCGCGGCGCAGAGATAGCATGTATCTGCGGAGCGAAACGTTGGGCAGCCTGCATAAGGTCAGGTGCGATCTCAAATCCCAGTTCGCCGGCAAAACGGGCCATGCGCAGCAAACGCAGCCCATCATCCCGCAGCGTTTCCACAGCGGAGGGGCGGCAGGCGGAAAGACGTCGGCCTGCCAGATCCGCCAGCCCGTTTACAGGATCTAGGACCCGGCCGGTGGCAAGGTCGGCATATAGGGCATTGACGGTAAAATCGCGGCGCAGCGCATCCTGCTCCATGGACTGCGTGAAGACAACGCGTGCAGGATGATGGCCGCCGCCGGGTGGATAGGACTCGATGCGAAAGGGGGTATATTCGATGATGTTGCCGCAAAGCCGGATCTCTACTGTGCCCATTTTGCTGGAACGCAACACAGCGGGGAAACCCGCACGTTTGGATAAATGCAAAATTTCCTCCGGCGGCAAAGGCCCGGTCAGGTCATAATCGCCTTCCGGCAGGCCAAGCAGGGCATTTCGCACGCCACCGCCCACGAGGTATAGCGGGGCGGGCGCTTGCAGCGCCTGGATGAATGCCTGTAAGGAGGGAGAAATTTGGATATCTGTGCTCATACTGCTTGCGTTCCTTTTTGTGCGACCAACAGCGCCTGTGGCCAAAGCGATAGCGAGATGGCATTGGTGTGAAGCAGCTCCCCATCCAAATTGACACATAAACGCTGGCTGGAGCGCACCGTAATTTTTTTGGCTTTTTGCACATGCACTTTTTTATGATGGATGTGCGTTCCTTTCTTATATTTGGCCAAAAGCGGCAGCGTATGCAGACGCCCCATTGGCTCCACGGTAAGCACGTCCATCCATCCGTCGCTGGGGTCAGCGCTGGGTACCGGGTAAAAACCGCCGCCGTAATAACGTCCGTTGCAAAAAGCGGTCAGCATATTGCGCTGTTCGATCTCCTCTGCGTCATCCAAGGAAAGGGAGTAGCGATAAATTTTGCGGCGGAGTACAGCAAACAGCGCGCCCACCAGATAACACATCTTTCCTGCTAGCCGCTTTACTTTGGCGGCGTTGTAGGCGGCGTCGGAATCTAGACCGATAGAGCAGATGTTGATGTATACCCCGTTATCCGTGACAAATACGTCGATGGGTTTGGCCGGGCCAAAGACCGCAGCTTCTAGCGCATCGTCTGGATCAACAGGCAGGGAAAAAGTGCGCGCAAAATCATTGCCTGTACCGGCGGGCACAATGCCCAAAACGCATGCGCTGCCGCATAGCCCCTCGGCAATCTCCCGCGCCGTGCCGTCTCCGCCAATGCACAGCACACGGTCGCACCCTTGGGCCAATGCCTCCTTTGCGCAAGCGACCCCATCGCCGGGGCACTTTGTAATTTGTATAAAATAGGGTAGAGCCGCTTGCGTTAAAAAAGCCTGAATTTCAGGCAAAAGCTCCTTGGCGCGGCCCTTTCCCGCGATTGGATTTACAATGACACCGATCAACCAAACAATCCTCTTCCAACTTTTTTAGCAGTATTTTATCATATTTGCCTTACTGCGAAAACAGGTTTTCCGCAAGAGCGCCAAAGTTGATTTTCACTTGCAGAGGATTTATGGTACAATATTGTGTATTCTTATAATATGGGAGGGATGAGGATGTTTCCTCCACAGCCTAGAAAAAAAGGAAAGCGCGCGCCAAAGACAGCCCGTACCCGGGGCCGCCGGCGCCATCAGGATAAATTGGGATTGATTGCGATCATTTTAGCCATCAGCGTTGTGCTGGGGCTTGGTATATGGTGGATCGTTTCCGCCGCCACCAGCGGTATCAATCCGAAAGAGTTGAATTTTACTTCGGATATGTCTTATCATGCTACCGAAGATTCCATCTACTATATCAGCGAGCAAAAGCTGAGCTGCGTGGATTATGCCAACAATGAAAAATGGACCTTGGAGCTGCCGCTGTCTGGCGCAAGCGTGAAAGCGTCCAGTTCGCTGGTGGCAATATTCAGCGATAGTGTAGTCGTGGTGTACTCGAATACCGGAGAGCAGCTGTTTACAAAGGAATTTTACGGGAAAATTGCCAATGTTTCCTGCGGGCAGGATTATGTGGCGGTTATGAATGAGGATACCTCCGGAACCTCCAAGATTGTGATGCTCAATAAAAAAGGGGAAGAGGTTACGACCTATGATTTCTCCGGGAAATTTATTGTGGACTTTGCCTTTACCTCTGCCAATGCTTTCTACATTTATACGATAGACAGCGGAGCGGTGGTGCCGGTGGCGCGCGTGATGAGCTACAATGGTGATTTGGCAAATACGGGCAACATTGCCATTGAGGGTCAGCTGTTGCAGCGGGTCATTTTCTTAAAAGATACACTGTATATGGTGGGCACCAATCATTTGATGCAAATGGATTATATCGGTACCAAGCAATCGGAAAAGTTGATTTACGGATGGGAATTTGCCGATTCTTACGTGGATAAAA
>UREB01000021.1 GCA_900546685.1 uncultured Eubacteriales bacterium
CGTGTGCTCTTCCGATCTAGGCACAGATCCTCATTGCCGAGGGCCTGCCGTTGGATGATCCTCAGCTATGCCTGACACAGGACAATATCCACCAGTATGGGTATGCCATTCAGTGCCGCGTTACCACGGAGGACCCGCGCAACAACTTTGCCCCAGATACCGGCAAGATTACCCTGTACCGCAGCGGCGGCGGCAACGGCGTACGCCTGGACGCCGGCAATGCGTTTGCTGGCGCTGTCATTTCGCCGTATTACGACAGCCTGTTGGTAAAGATCACCACCACCGACCGCACGTTTGTCGGCGCGGCCCGCAAGGCGCTGCGTTCTTTGGCGGAGATTCGCGTGCGCGGCGTCAAGACCAATGTGCCGTTTTTGATGAACGTATTGAAGAACAGCACGTTTTTGGCCGGCAAATGCGATACGTTTTTCATCGACTCCACCCCGTCTTTGTTTGATATCGAAGTGCCGGAAGACCGCGCCTCCAAGATGTTATCCTATATCGGCGAACGCATCCTAGAAGAGGATCGCCTGCCAAAGCCGCAGGTCACCGTTGCCCTTCCGCCTTATATCAAGGGCGAGATCCCGGAAGGCGGCTTCAAAAAGCTGTTGGATGAAAAGGGCCCCAAGGCCGTCGCCAAGGCTGTATTGGAGGAAAAAAAGCTGCTCATATCCGATACCACCATGCGCGATGCGCACCAGTCTCTTCTGGCAACGCGCGTGCGCACCTTTGATATGGCGTTGGCTTCCTACTCCACCTCGCATATCTTATCGCCTGCATTTTCGCTGGAAATGTGGGGGGGCGCCACGTTTGATGTTGCCTATCGTTTCCTACACGAATCCCCGTGGGAACGGCTGGATTCCCTGCGCAGCAAAATCCCAAACATCCTGTTCCAAATGCTGTTCCGCGGCGCCAATGCCGTTGGCTATAAGAATTATCCGGACAATGTCGTGCGCGCTTTTGTCAAGGAAAGCGCCAAGCGCGGCATCGACGTATTCCGCATCTTTGACTCGTTAAACTGGCTGCCTGTCATGGAGGTGGCCTTGGAAGAGGTGCTCAATCAGGATAAGATCGCTGAGGCCACCATCTGCTATACCGGCGACATTACCGACCCCAAGCGCGATAAATATCCGCTGGAATACTATGTAAAGCTTGCCAAAGAGCTGGAGCATCGCGGGGCCCATATGCTTGCCATCAAGGATATGAGCGGCCTTTTAAAGCCCTTTGCCGCGAAAAAGCTGGTCAAGGCCTTGAAGGACGAATTGACCATCCCTGTGCACCTGCACACGCACGATACCTCCGGCAACCAGATTGCCGCTTACCTCATGGCCGCCGAGGCCGGGGTGGATATCGTGGACTGCGCCATTGGCAGCCTTTCCAGCTTTACCAGCCAGCCCTCCATCAACAGCCTGTGCTATGCCCTCAAGGGCACAGAGCGCGATCCCGGCTTTGATTTGGATGCGTTGGATAAGCTAAGCAGCTACTGGGCAGATGTGCGCCCCATGTACGCGCAGTTTGAAGCCGGCCTCCAGTCGCCGGATACCGAAATCTATAAGCTGGAGATCCCCGGCGGCCAATATTCCAACTTCAAACCGCAGGTTACGGCATTGGGGCTGGGCCATCGGTTTGAAGAGGTCAAGCAAATGTATTCCACCGTTAACCAGATGCTGGGCGATATCGTGAAGGTTACGCCTTCCAGCAAAATGGTAGGCGATTTGGCCATCTTTATGGTGCAAAACCACCTGACCCCGGAAACCATCGTATCCGAAGGCATGCATTATAACTTCCCGGACAGCGTTGTCTCTTACTTCTCCGGCATGATGGGCCAACCGCAAGGCGGCTTCCCCGAAGATCTGCAAAGGGTTGTGCTCAAGGGCGAAAAGGCCATTACCTGCCGCCCTGGCGAGCTGCTGGCGCCCGTGGATTTTGAAGCGGTGCGCCAAAGCCTGCCGGAATCGCATCGCGACGATGCCAGCGTGCTGTCCGCCTGCCTGTATCCCAAGGTGTTTGAAGAATACCTGGCCCATCTTGAAGAATACGGCGATCTTTCCAAGCTGGAAACGCCGGTCTTTATGCGTGGGATGGACCCGGGCGATCTGCATGCGGTGGTCGTTGAAAACGGCAAGGTGCTGACCATCAAATTCGTCAGCATGGGCGAAATGAACGATGACGGCACGCGCAACCTCATCTTTGAGCTCAACGGCATTCAGCGTGTCGTGGCCATCAAGGTGCCCAATGCCGAGGTCGTGGCCGATCATCAGACCATTATGGCCGATCCTACGGATGAACGGCATATTGCAGCCTCCATCCCCGGCTTGGTCAGCAAGGTGTTGGTACAGGTCGGCGATACGGTAGAGGTTAACGAAACGCTGTGCGTCATCGAGGCGATGAAGATGGAAACCAACATCGTCGCCAAAAAGCCGGGCCGCGTTGTCACTAGCCGTGTGGCCGAGGGCAGCGATGTAAAAGCCGGCGAATTGCTGTTTGTCATCGAAGAATAACGCGCTATGTATCCAATCTTAAGGCCGCTATGCATTGGCATAGCGGCCCTTTTCTATGCAAAATATGGCGTATGGACAGAGATTCGCTCGTATGCCGTCTATAAATCCAAACATCATGATTTTATGATATTTATTTGACTTTGTGCTGTTCTTTTGTTATACTAAGTTAAGAATAACTCTCGTGTTATGCTCATTTTGGGTAGGCTGGGGAGGGAATGCATGTTTCCTTTGTCCCAGCCTTTTTTCTCTATGGGTCTCTTTTTTTATTGCTCTATTTTAAGGAGGTATGTGTATGGAGCGTTCCCTTTCGCTGACAGAAGGGCATGTCCACAGCACCATGCTGCGCTTTGCTCTCCCCTTTCTCTTGGCCAACTTGCTACAAGCGCTGTACGGCGCTGCCGATCTGCTCATCGTCGGCCAGTTTTCCACGCCAGCCCAGCTATCCGCTGTGGCCACGGGCAGTCAAGTGCTGCAAACCGTGACTTCACTTGTCTCTGGTCTTACCACCGGCGGCACCATCCTATTGGGGCAATATATAGGCATGTCCTCAGAACGCGACGTAAAGCAGACGGTCTCCACCATGATGTCGCTGTTTGCCATTGTGGCGCTGGGGCTGATGGCGATTCTATTTGCCGCCACCATCCCGCTCGTTTCGCTGCTGCAAACGCCGGAGGCCGCCGTGCCCTATACGCGGGCGTATGTATACATCTGCTCCGGCGGCGTATTTTTCATTTTTGGCTATAATGCCATCAGCGCCATGCTGCGCGGCATGGGCGATTCCAAGCGTCCGCTGTATTTCATTGCCATTGCGTGTGTTTGCAATATCGTAGGGGATCTTGTGCTGGTCGGTGTATTCCATATGGGGGCTGCCGGCGCCGCCATCGCTACGGTTGCCTCCCAGGGAATCAGTATGCTGCTGGCCATTGTCTATCTGATCCGCAAAAAGTTTTTGTTTGATTTCAAACCCAAAAGCTTTCGTTTATACCGAGAGAAGGTTTCTACCCTACTCCGTTTGGGGCTGCCTGTATCCTTCCAGGATACACTGGTGAATATCTCTTTTTTGTTTATCACCGCCATTGTCAACCATATGGGGGTCATCGCCTCCGCTGCGCTGGGCGTTGTCGGTAAGATCAATACCTTTACGATGCTGCCGCCCACTGCTTTTTCCGCTGCCCTGGCCGCGATGGTTGCGCAAAATATGGGCGCCGGCAAGCAGGACCGCGCCAAGCAGTGCATGAAGCACGCCATCCTCCTGTCGCTGTGTTTTGGCGTTGCCTGCTTTGTGCTGGTACAGCTCTGGCCTGCCTTTTTTGCACGCATCTTTACCAGCGATGCAGCCGTTATCGCTGGCAGCACGGAATACCTGCGTTCCTTCAGCTTTGACTTTATCCTGGTATGCTTTATGTTCTGCCTTAACGGCTTTTTCAATGGCTGCGGGCGCACCGTCTTTTCCATGGCCAACAACCTCTCCTCCACCTTTCTCATTCGCGTTCCCATCGCCTTTATCGTATCCAGGGTCGCCTCCGAAAGCCTGTTTGCCATCGGTTTTGCAGCGCCACTGGCATCGCTGTTTTCCATCGTCGTCGCTTTTCTCTACTTGCGCACCGGCCGTTGGCAGCATAGTGCCCTGCATACTCTGAAAGCGGAGGATCAAACGCCATGATACAATATCGGGCGCTTTTAGAAGCAGAATTGTCCCCGTCCCTATTTGATGCGTTTGTACGCAGGCAGGTCGTTTCCCAATGTTGGCGCAAGCGCGGCGGTGTTTGGCGCATTGAGTACGACCCATTTGTAGATGATTGGAACAAGGCGGACTATCAGGCATTGCTAAGCAGCCTTAAGCGCACCCTGGCGGGCCAGGGCGCCGTATACGGTGCATTTGATGGGCATCTGCTCAAGGGCTTTGTCTCCATCGAAGGTACCAAGCTGGGCAGTAGAGCACAATATATGGACCTATCCCATCTCTATGTATCGCAAGAGCTGCGCGGCCGCGGCATCGGCGCACGGCTGTTTTCCCTTGCCAAGCAGTTTGCACGCGGCCATGAGGCTGAAAAGCTGTATCTTTCCGCCCATTCCGCTGTGGAAAGCCAAGCCTTTTACCGTGCTATGGGCTGCGTAGAGGCCGAGGAATACGATCCGGCGCATGTAAAGGCAGAGCCATACGATTGCCAGCTGGAATGCCGCTTATAAATGACCGGTTTATAAAAAAGAGGGCCAAAAGCCCTCTTTTTCTCTTGCAGTTTATTCGTCCTTTACAATGGCAAACGCGCGAACCGGCAGTCCGTTGGCATCGCGGATCTTTGCGGCCTGCACCACGATAACAGCCCCTGTCGGCGGCACCTGATCCAGATTGGTCAGCATCTCCACCTGAAATCTGTCCCGCTGCAAGACATACCGCTCACATCTTAGCCCCACATCCTTGGAAGAAATCGGGGCGTCTGTATCCAATGTTTCATGCCCAATGGCCGCTACATTGCGCTCGTCAAAGAGAAATTGCAGCGCCTCAAACCCCCAGCCGGGGAAATGCTCGTTGCCGTCTTCTCCGATGTTGGACAGCGCTGCCCCATCCGGCCAACGCTTGCCCCAATCGGTGCGCAGCGCCACAAAGCAGCCCTCCGGAATTTTGCCATGCTCGCTTTCAAAGGCCAAAATATCCGATACCGACAGCTCAAAATCCACATTTTCCTTTACCTGCGGCGTTGCGTCTATCACGACCAACGGCAGTACGGTATCCATGACGCCAAAATCCTGCGCAACGCGCCCGCCCGGCACAAAGTGCGCGGGATAATCGATGTGCGTGCCGAATTGGCCCGGAAACTTGAACGTCTGGATCTCCAGATCCATTGCCTCAAAAGGAACGGCGATTTCCCCCAGCGACACGGACCCTTGGGGAATGCCCTCCCAATAGGGGCTTTCATTTGTCAAGGTATGCGTTAGATCTACCCAGCGGTATTGCTTTGCCTCCGCCAGCTTTTCCCACAAACCAGCCATTGCATACAGCTCCTTTCCATTGCCTGTTTGGTTCAGTGTACCATACCGATCTCTACAAAAAAAGCCCCCTCACGGAGGCTTTTCTGTTCTTCTCTTGTTTTACGCAAAATACAGCACGCCGGCACGGAACAGCTTTTGGTCCTTGTCTCCCGGCACATTCTTTGCAATGTTCTCGCCCAGGCGCTCGCTGTGGCCCATCTTGCCGAAAACCCGGCCGTCCGGGCTGGTAATGCCCTCGATTGCGCTGGCAGAGCCATTGGGGTTAAAGGCAATGTCCGCACTGGGCCGGCCCTCAAAATCCACATACTGGGTGGCTATCTGTCCCTTTGCCGCCAGCTGGGCGATGGTTTGCTCATCCGCTACAAAGCGCCCTTCCCCATGGGAAATCGGGATGCAGTGCACGTCGCCCGCCTCTACCAGGCTCAGCCAGGGCGACAGCGTGCTTGTCACGCGCGTGCGCACCATGCGCGAACTGTGCCGCCCGATGGCATTATACGTCAGCGTCGGCGCATCCGGCCGAATGGTTTCAATGCGCCCGTTTGGCAGTAGCCCCAGCTTGATAAGCGCTTGGAAGCCGTTACAAATGCCTAAGGCCAGGCCGTCGCGCTGATCCAGCAGCCGTCCGATGGCCTCCGCAATGCGTGGGTTGCGCAGCGTTGTTGCAATGAATTTGCCGGAGCCATCCGGCTCATCGCCTGCGGAAAACCCACCGGGCAGCATGAGGATCTGCGCATTGTCCACACCCTTTGCAATGCGCTCTATGGTATCCTCAATGCCCGCCGGGGACAGGTTGTTGACCACCTGTATTTCCGGCACAGCGCCCGCCAATTCAAATACACGGGCAGTATCCAGCTCACAGTTTGTGCCCGGCCAAACGGGGATGAGCACCCTGGGCTTTGCCATTTTTGCACTGGGGCGTTTTTTCTGGCGTTCGGTATACAGCGGCACCGTCTGCATCGGCGGTGTAAACGGCGTTTCCGTTGGGAATACCGTCTCCAACGGCGCGCGCCAGGCCTTTTCCAGCGCAGCCAGCGGCACCTTGATTCCATTGACGGACAGCACCGCTTCCTCCGTCGTATGGCCTACCAGCTCCGCAGACGGCAGCTGCAAAAGCGCTTGCTTGTCTTCCGAGGCAATCAATAAATCGCCTACCCGCCAAGCAAACAGCGTTTGGTGGTCCAAGGTTCCTTCAAAGGCAAAGCCCACGCCGTTGCCAAAGCACATCTTGGCGACAGCTGCGGCCAGGCCGCCCTCGGCCACCGTCGATGCCGCGCAAACGCTCCCTGCCTGGTGCGCTTTGTATACCGCTTTGAAGTGCTCTGCACAGGCCGCAAAATCCGGCAGCCCCTGCGCATCCACAGGCAGCGGGATGCGCACCACATACTGCCCCTTCTCCAATGCAGCCGAGCACAGCTGCGATGCTTTGGTCTTGGCAATGGCAAAGGCCACCAGCGTCGGCGGCACATTGTATTCCTTAAACGTACCGCTCATGCTGTCCTTCCCTCCGATGGCGGGCGTGCCAAAGCCAACCTGCGCCATCAGCGCGCCCAACAGCGACGCTACCGGCTTGCCCCAGCTGTCCGGGTTCTGTTTTAGGCTTTCAAAGTATTCCTGCAACGACAGCCTGGCCGAAAGCGCGTCCGCCCCGGATGCTGCAATCTTGCACAGCGCCTGCGTAACGGCATACGCCCCTGCATGCAACGGGCTTTTTTCCGCAATGGCCGGTGTAAAGCCAAAAGCCATCGCCGTGGCGTCGTCCGTTTCGCCCGGGGTTGGGAACTTCGCCGCCATAACCTGTTCCGGCGTTGTCTGGTTCTTGCCGGCAAACGGCATGAATACGGTCTTGGCACCGATGGTGGAGTCAAACCGCTCTACCAAGCCCTTTTGTGCGCATACGTTGAGATCCTTCATATTTTCGCACAGCGCCTTGTCCAGCGGCATGACCGCCAGCGTTTGCGGTACCGCGCTGCGAATCTCTTGCCATTGCGGCGCCTTCACATGCGCCACAGCATGCTGCGTTACGCCGTTGGTATCCAAAAAGGCCCTGTCGATATCCACAATGGATGCGCCGCGCCAGCGCATCACCAGCCTGTTATCGTCTGTTACCTCCGCTACGACTACCGCCTCCAGGTTTTCCTGCCGGCACAGCTCGATAAACCGCTCGGCGTTTTCGCGGGCCACCACAACGGCCATACGCTCTTGGCTTTCGCTGATGGCCAGCTCCGTACCATCCAGCCCCTCATATTTTTTGGGAACCACATCCAGATCAATGCGCAGCCCAGGCGCCAGCTCGCCAATGGCCACGCTGACCCCGCCTGCGCCAAAGTCGTTGCAGCGCTTGATAAGCCGGACCGCCTCCGCGTTGAGCACCAAGCGCTGGATCTTGCGTTCTGTGGGCGCGTTTCCCTTTTGTACCTGAGAGCCGCATTCCGTCAGGCTCTTGGCGTCATGCGAAACGGAAGAGCCCGTGGCCCCGCCGATGCCGTCGCGCCCGGTACGCCCGCCAAAGAGGATCACGACATCCCCCTTTTGCGGCTCCTCGCGCACGACGTTTTCTTCCTTCACCGCGCCGACCACCGCGCCAATCTCCATCCGCTTTGCCACATAGCCGGGATGATAGATCTCCGCAACCTGCCCTGTGGCCAGCCCGATCTGATTGCCGTACGCGGAAAAGCCGTGCGCTGCGCCTGTGGTAATACGCCGCTGCTGCAAGCGCCCCGGTACGGTATCCTCCAGCGGCGTATTGGGGTCCGCGCAGCCTGTTACGCGCATGGCCTGGTGGGTATAGGCCCGGCTAGCCAAAATATCACGGATTGCCCCGCCCAGGCAGGTAGCCGCGCCGCCAAACGGCTCGATTTCGGTGGGATGGTTGTGCGTTTCGTTCTTAAATTCCAACAGCCATTTTTCCGGCTTGCCATCCACCTCAATGTCCGCCGTTACGCTGCATGCGTTGATCTCTTCACTTTCGTCCAGGTCATGTACCTTGCCCTGATTTTTCAGCGCTTTTGCACCTACGGTGCCCAGATCCATCAAGGTATGCGGGCGCTGAGTACGGCCTGCATCGCGCCTGGCCTGCTCATAGACAGCCAGCGCCTTCTCAAATGCAGGGCGCATCGGCCCTTCCGGCAGCACGATTTCATCCAATATCGTGGCAAAGGTAGTATGCCGGCAGTGATCCGACCAATAGGTATCTAGCACGCGAATTTCCGTCATGGTGGGGTCTCTGTGTTCAGTGTCACGGAAATAGCCCTGGGTAAAGAGCAAATCCTCCACGCTCATCGCCAAGGCCAATTCAGCATGCAGGGCCTCAATCTCCGCTTCGCTCTTTTCAGTAAAGCCTACCAGCACCGGCACCGCCTGCGGCACCGGCATCTGCATTTCCAAGGTTGCCGGCTTGTCCATTTCTGCCAGGCCCGCTTCGATGGGGTTGATGCAGTAGCTCTCTACCGCCCGCTGCTCCGCTTGGCTCAACACACCCTTCAACGCATAGATCTTGGCAGTACGAATCAAGGGCGCCTCGCCCTGGGACAGGATCTGTACGCACTGGGCCGCGCTGTCCGCCCGCTGGTCATATTGGCCGGGCAGATATTCCATCCCAAAGACAAACCAGCCCGTAAGCGGCGGCAGCGTTTCCTCATACACCGTATCCTGGTTGGGCTCGGAAAAAATGGTATCCCTTGCCTTGCAATACGTCTCTTGGTCTATGCCCTCCACATCGTAGCGCACAAAAATGCGCACCTGTTCCAAATCCAGGTGCAGATGATCGGCCAAGTCGCGTTTTAATCCCTCCGCCTCCACGGCAAATCCTGGTCGTTTTTCAACATATACACGGAAAATCTGCTGCATTTCGCCAGCCCCTTATCGCTGTTTTCTTTTTCAATAGTGTATCATATTTGCCCCAAAACAAAAAGGGCGGAACACGTCCGCCCTTTGGGTGCTTTTATTCTACCGTTACGCTCTTTGCCAAGTTTCTCGGTTTGTCGATATCGCAGCCCTTTTCGTAAGCCATGTAATAGCCGAACAGCTGTGTGGGAATGGCCACCAGCGCCGGCGCCATAATTTCGGGGCAGGCCGGGATCTCCCAGACTTCCTGCACCTCTTTATCCAGGCGCATATCGCCCTCCATGGCAATGGCAATCATATACGCGCCGCGAACCGCGCATTCCTTGATGTTGTTGATGGTCTTATCCACCAAATGCGTCTGCGTGGCAATGGCGATAACCAGCGTGCCGTCCTCTACCAGCGACAGCGTCCCGTGCTTCAATTCGCCCGCAGCATACGCTTCGCATTGCACATAGGAAATTTCCTTGAGTTTCAAGGCCGCCTCCATAGCCAATACATCGTCCACATTGCGTCCGATGTAGAAAGCATTGCGGTGGGTATAGAATTTCTTCGCCGTTTCTGCATATTGAGAGGCGTTGTCGATCAGCTTTTGCGCCTTGGCAGGCAGCGCCAGCAATTCATCCAAATATTGGCTCTGCTCCTCTTGGCTCATATAGCCCATCTTCTCTGCCAAATGCGCCGCCATCACATAGAACACCATCAACTGAGACACAAACGCCTTGGTAGACGCCACGGCGATTTCCGGGCCCGCCCAGGTGTACAATACATGGTCCGCTTCGCGCGCCACTGTGCTGCCCACTACGTTGGTAATGGAAAGGGTTCTAACGCCTCTGCGCTTTGCCTCACGCAGCGCCGCAATGGTATCCGCCGTTTCGCCGGACTGGGAAACCACCACAAACAGCGCGTCCTCCGGTAGGATGAAATCACGGTAACGGTATTCCGAGGCGATCTCCACATCCACCGGGATTTTGGCCATCTTTTCAATGACCAATTTGCCGACCAACCCAGCGTGGTAGGCTGTGCCGCAGGCACAAACCACGATCTTGGAAATGCCCTTGACCATTTCGCCGTCCATCTTGAGCACATCCTGGCGCAGCGCGGTGCCCTGCTCGGTTGCATCCATCATCAGCATCAGCGTATTGCGCATGGCATCCGGCTCTTCATGGATCTCCTTGAGCATAAAGTGCTCAAAGCCGCCCTTTTCCGCCGCCTCTACATTCCAGTCTACATGCATGGATTTCTTTTCATGCTGCGTACCGTCCAGATCATAGAAAGATACGCTGTTCGGCGTCATCTTGGCGATCTCATGTTCGTCCATCAGATATACATCGCGCGTATACTCCAAAATCGCCGGAATATCCGATGCTAGTACCGTACCGTGCGCACATTGGCCCACGATCAGCTGGCTGTCCTTACGCGTGCAATAGATGGTATCCGGCTCATCCTTGCATACGATGCCAAAGGCATAGCTGCCCTTGATCATCGGGATCACCTTGCCGATGGTGCCAAGCATATCGCCGTCGTAATTGTCGCGCAGCAGATGCGCCATTACCTCGGTATCCGTTTCGCTTCGGAATTGATAGCCCTTGTCAAGGAGCATTTCCTTGAGCTCTAAATAGTTTTCAATGATGCCGTTATGCACTACGGCAATTTCACACTTTTCGTCGAAATGCGGATGGGAGTTTGCATCCGAAGGCTCGCCATGGGTTGCCCATCTGGTATGCGCGATGCCCGTGGTACCTGTTACAGGGCTCTTTTTGATCCTGTTTTCCAGATTGCTAAGGCGTCCTTTCGCCTTGCAGATCTGCAAAGCGCCGCTCTGATCTGTCACTGCAATGCCCGCGCTATCATAGCCGCGGTATTCCAGCCGTCCCAGGCCCTTTAGCAAAATCGGGGTCGCTTGTTCACTTCCTGTATACCCTACTATTCCACACATTTGGAAGGTCCCTCCTTTAGGTATTCGCGTTCAGTTTATCATGGCTTTTCCGTAAGGTCAATGTAAACTTGTTACATATATGTGCCTAGAAAGCGTCTCCTTATGCAAAGCAGCACGGGGGAAAGATCTCCCCGTGCTGCTTTTCTCTTATGTTTTCTTTTGTTTTAAGCGGGATGGCTCAATCTCAATAATTGTGGCATTTCTCCTCGATGAAATATGCCTCCGCCTCCGCATTCCACAATCCGTTGTGCTTTTCGCACAGCTCATGCAGCTTTGCAAAGAACGGGTCCTCTTTGCCCAGCTTTTCAAAATCGTCGATGGCCGTCAGCGGCATCGAAGCGCCGGGATAGATCAGCTTTTTCCCGCCCGGGATGTTGGGCAGGTTCAGCGTTGCTTCCGCAGCGCAGTCCAGGCCGCCCACATGGGTAATCATCACCGCCGGGTCGATTTGGCCCTTGGCTGTCATTTCCAGCGCTTCCAGCAAATCGTCGTTGTTGCCGCCGCTGGTACCTACGATGTGGGTGGCATTGTAATGCACATTGTAAAAGTTAAACTTGGCGGAAAACTGGGTGTCTACCGGGCCGGCAAAGAAGTTGAGGCAGCCATCATAGCCCAAAATGCTGTCCGCCAGCTCCACAACCTGCGCCACCGGCGCATACACCAGCACATCGTCATAGCCCTTGCCTTCGTTGAGCGCCAGCATCGCTGCTTTGGGGTCCTCCACCTCAGCGGTGTTGATAAAGTGCAGATCTACGCCCAGCTTGGCCGCTTTTTCTTTGGGGAAAAGCTTTTCTGCGCGGGCCAGGCGTTCCTTGTTGATATCCGCCACCACCATGCGTTTGGGGCGCGGGTTTGCATTCATGGCATAGTCGATGGCGCCCAGACCCATCGGGCCGGCGCAGGCCAACAGCGCCATAGAGCCGCCGTCTACAATGCCCATTTTATGCGTGTATACGCCCTGCTCGGTGTGGTACATGGCATGGAACGCGCCGATGATACAGCTCATCGGTTCTCCCAGCGACGCATGGAAAAAGCTGTCGCCCTTGTAATGGATCAAGCATCCGTTTTCCATCACGACCTTGGGCAGGATGCAATAGGTCATATCGCCGCCAAAGTCGGTAAACGAATAGCCCGGGGAGCGCGGGTCTCCCGGCACACCCAGCGCCGGCTGCTGAGCAAAGCGCTCGCCCACCTTCCACTCATGCTGCCAGTTTTTGCCCACCTTTTCAATGACGCCGGCAAACTCATGGCCCAAAATGACAGGGTTCTTATCAATATCATCCGGTACGCGCTTGTGTTTGCTGCCTTGGATGGCCGCTTTGTACGAGGACATGCATAGGCTGTCCGTATAGATCTTTACCAGGATCTCATCATCGGTAATGTCTCTTAGGTCAAAGGTCTCCACTCTAAGATCATTGACCCCATACATTCTCAGTCCAGTTACTTTCATGGGTTTCTCCTTACTAGGTTCTCTTTTGTGAATCGTTTCACATTTTCTTCCGTAGTGTATTGTACTCAATTTAGGGAAAAAGTCAAAAGAAATTTGTGTGACTCAAAAAATTTTTACCTGCGTTTTACACCGGCCTTTTCTTGTGCCCCATTTCCCGCCTGCAATTTTTCTATTTCCCTCGGATACACATGCAAAAAGAACGGCATGCAGCCGTTCTTTTTCCAGATTGGTTTATAAGTTCTTATCTATTTTCCCTGTTTGCGGCATGCTTGTTTTTTCTTTTTCGGTTTGGATGCCTAGGGGCAGGATGGCGTTCCAGCTCTGCCCGGCAAGCCAAAAACAAGGCCGCACAGGCCCTGGCGTCTGCCAGTGCATTGTGTGCTGTAAAGGGGAACCCAATGAGGTCTACCAGCGCGCCCAGCCGGTAGGAAGGGCGGTTTGGGAACACCTTTCTGGAAAGCTGCACCGTACAGCAATGGTCAAACGCCGGCAGCGAAAAGCCCACGCGCTCGGCAGCTTCGCGGATCTGCTTTACATCAAACGGGGCGTTGTGTGCCACGACCGTCTGCCCCTCCAAATACGGCGCTACCTTTTCCAGCATCTCATACGTTGTGGGCGCGCCCTCTACCATTTCATCGGTGATGCCATGGATATTCTGGCAAAAAGGGTCCATCGCAATGCCCGGATGGCAAAGTGTATAAAATTCCTCTACGATGCGTCCATCGCGTATCACGCAAACGCCAATGGAGCAAATGTATCCCTGAGAACGGCTGGAAGCCGTTTCTACGTCCACCGCTACAAAACCCAAAACAAAACCGTCACCTTTCCAAGCCCACATCGGCAGGCCATTTTCCTCTTTTTCTATTTTCCGGCACTGCCCTATCCGCCGCTATGCCCTGAAATGGGCGGCATAGGTATCCGCCAGGTTGAGCGCTGCGCACAGCGGCACCTTTTCATAGGCGTTGGATTGTGTGCGGCCGCCGATATAGCTCTTGGCTGCATCATCATAGCCGCCCATATGCCAGCGGATCGCCAGCGCCTCCTCCGGCGTCAGCTGGATATGGCGCATGCAGAGGTAGACGGATTTTTCTCCGTGGCCAAAGGGAAATTGATCCTCAATGGCAAAGGATTCCTCTTCCTGCCAGCGCCCGTCCACTTTCACGTTTCGTTTTCTAACCACATACATATTGGTTTTGCAGATATCATGCAGCAGCGCACAGAGGATCAGCGTTTCCTTGGATACATCTTTCAGCGGTTTGGAAAAGTTTTCCAACAGCTTATATACCTCCAGGCTGTGGTGCAGCAAGCCCCCATACACTGCCCCGTGCCATTTTGTGCTGGCCGGCGCGGTAAAAAAATCCGTCTCCTCTTCGAGGTATCGGATGAGGCTTTCGATGCCCTCCCGCCCGGTGCTGCGCAGCAGCTCTATATATTGTGCTTTCCACTCATCCAATTTTTCCTGCGGATAAGACGGCAATGTCGACATCCAAAACGTCTCCTTTTCCTTTTCTGTCTTTGGTATCATACCATATTTCGCCGCAAGAAAAAAGGAAAGGCGCTTGGCCTTCCCTTTCCTTTATGGCTTTTTATTCTTTTACGACCTCCGCCATATCCTGGCGCACATACGCCTTTTGGCCGTTGTAGGTCAGCGCGTACCAGCCGTTCTCCTCACCAAGGTATTCAAACTTATCGCCCTTATTGGCCATACCCAGGCTTTGAGTTTTGGTGCTAGGGCCGCTGCGGATGTTGACGTTTGTCTTGATGATCAGCACCCATTCCTGCGCCTCTGCCGGCGGGCCGGTCGGCTCTGAGGGCGGCGTGCCGCCCAGGTCTACCACCGTCACATAGGTTGCCACCACATAGCCCAGCTTGCCATTGTAATCGATGGCAATCCATTTGCCATATGAATCCTGCGTCTCCACCTCGTCCAGCACCGTGAAGGTATCCCCGGTGTTTACCTGGCCCAGTTTCTCGCCGGAAACATTCGGCTGTGTCCGCACATTTACACCCGTGCCCTTGATGGTGCCCTTCTTGTTGTATTCGTATGCT
>UREB01000022.1 GCA_900546685.1 uncultured Eubacteriales bacterium
GACGTGTGCTCTTCCGATCTATCGATGCTGCTACTCAGGAATTCCTTCAGGCTGTTCAGCCCACCGTCAGCGTTGTCAGTAAGGATGACGCAGAGGGGTACAGCGATAAAAAGCAAAAGAAGCAAGAAAAAGCCTTTGAGCATATTTTAGAAAATGGCTCCAAACTATACCGCACGGATGTAGAGGGCACCATCACCTTAACCTTCTCTCAAAACAATGCCTATGATGTCTCGTATACCGGGTAATAAAAAAAGAGCGCTTACAGCGCTCTTTTTAATTTGCTATCATTTTTGGTTCGCCCGATATATCGCCTACCAGGTTGGTCGCATGATCCGCTATACGCTCTAAGTCTACTACCATGTCCGCATAGATCATACCAGAGCGGGGATCGCACTCTCCTTTTGCCAGTCTGCGGATATGCTTTTCTTTCATTTCATCACGCAGCTTATCCACCATGTCCTCATTTTCCCAGCAAAGGCGTCGTTCTTCTTCCTCATGCCCCTCTCCCTTGATCACCTTGATGGCTGCAGAGTATGCCTGCTTGGCATGTTCTGCAATATCCCACAAATCATCCAAAGCATCCTTGGAGAATTTGGAGTCATTCATCTTGCAGTCCAACGTGTACTCCGCAATGTTCTCCGCATGGTCGCCGATACGCTCGATATTGCTGACCACCTCATGCACCCGGAAGATCTCCAACCGCTCTGTATCCGATATCTCTGTCATGGCTTGTAGCTTTACTAAAAATCTTACAATTTCCGAAGCGATATAATTGATGCTTTTTTCCTCGCTGAATACCTTTTCCGCCATATCCTCGCTTTGCTTGGAGAAGGATTCCAGCGCACGTTCCAGATTGCGGTACGTCTTATCCGCCAAATGTCCCAATTCCTGATGAATGGAAATGGAAGCCATGGTCGGCGTATCCACGATCCTATCGTCCAAATACAAAAGCCTATTATCATCCTCGTCACTGTTTTTGTTCTGTTTGATGATCTTATTGATAAACTTGATGACCAAACCACCAAACGGCAACAGCAAAATCGTGTTAACCACATTGAAAATAGTATGGAAGTTCGCAATGATACGCGCCGGGTCGTTCGGCGACCAGCTTGCAACGACCTCAGGAATGGGTACAAAAGCAATCAGCAACCCAAACCAAATGGTCCCAATGATGTTGGCCATTACATGGATCACAGCCGCACGTTTGGCCATGGTATTGCCGTTGGTGCTGGCCAATACCGCCGTAATGCAGGTGCCGATATTGGCCCCCAAAACCAGGTAAAGCCCTGCGCTGTGCCCTGCGCTCACGCCAATGACGCCGCTGGCTGCCAAAGCCTGCAAAATACCAATGGATGCAGAAGAAGACTGTATAATCGCCGTAAAGATAACGCCAACCAGTACCCCCATGATGGGATTTTCAAAACTACTGATAAAGGAAAGGAACCATTGGCTATCGCGAAGCGGCTCCATGGATGTGCTCATGGTGTTCATCCCGAAAAATAGGATACCGAACCCGGCTACAATGGTAAAATAGCTTTGAATAGATTGCTTTTTGGAAAACAGCAATGGCACAACGCCAATGATGATAAATAACGGCGCCCATTGGGATAGGTCAAAGGCAATGATTTGCGCTGTAATGGTGGTACCGATGTTTGCGCCTAAAATCACGCCAAATGCCTGGGATAGGTTCATCAGCCCTGCGTTGACAAAGCCAACAACCATCACCGTCGTTGCCGAAGAGGATTGAATTACACAGGTTACGAGCGTTCCCACCAATACGCCCATCAACCGGTTGCTCGTCAACTTTTCCAGAATGGTTTTTAGGCGATTGCCCGCTGCGGACTCCAGCCCTTTCCCCATCATGTCCATGCCATACAAGAACAGGCCTAGCCCGCCTAGCAACGTAAATAGATCAAAAATCGTCATGCTGTTCTCCCCCACAAGAAAATAGACATACTTCTACTTCATTTTACCTGATTTTTCCCTCTCTTTCATCGTTTCATCGTAAATTTCGTATAAAAACAATGTTAATATTATGTAAATTATCGTTCCAAAAAAAAAACAGCTCTTTGCTGTTTTTTTACCATCGCCTACACAAGCCCTTCAAATCCACGCTGCCGTAGTGCTTCATATACCATCACAGCCGCCGCGTTGGATAGGTTCAGGCTCCTCAGCCCCTTTCGCATGGGGAGCCGAATCAGGGTATCTGCATATTTTTCCACAATCGCTTTCGGTAGCCCCTTTGTCTCCTTTCCAAACACAAAAAAAACATCCTCTGGATACGTAACTTCGGTATGGAATCTGCTTCCTTCCGTTTCTACAGGATAAAAATGCGCGCCAGGATACTTTCGTTCCAACTCCTCAAAGCTCTCATATACGCCCACCGTCACCTTATCCCAATAATCCAGGCCAGCGCGTTTTAAATGCTTATCATCGATGGAAAATCCCAACGGCTTTACCAGGTGCAGCGCACAGCCCGTAGCCGCGCATGTTCGTGCAATGTTGCCCGTATTTTGCGGGATCTCAGGCGAAACCAATACAATGTGTATCATCTAACCAATCCATTTCAATAGTTTATTTCTCTTGATGCGAATCGCCTGCACCGGACACAGCTCCTGGCAGCAAAAACAGCGAATGCATACATCTAGATCTGCCTGTGGCTTTCCCTCCTTCATCGAGATCGCCTTAGGTGGGCAGCTACGAAAGCAGTCGCCGCAGCCCACACATTTTTTATGCAGGAAAACCGGCTTTGGCTTCATCCATTTTTCAAGCAGCTCCATTACGCATGTAGGCGCCATGCGGGGCAGCGTTTTCTCCCCTTGGATCACGGGCACCTGATAATCATTTGCTATATAGTCCTCTATTCGCTCTCCCAGCACCAACACCTGCTCTGGGTCTACAAGCCTACGCTCTATGGCACGCTGTACTGTGCAGATGCTTTCGGGCTTAAGCCCCATCAGCCTAGTGCCTACCACATCCGCCGCATAGGCCGAAGGGGAGGCGATCAAGCAATTCATTTTTCTCATTGTACCGCCGCTCGGCCCGTCTCCCTCCATGGCCTCTACGGCATCAATCAAACTTACCACTGGCCGGATATGCTCGCATAGATCCACCAGCATCTGCGAAAAATCCTTCAGTGCCGGCATCCGAAAATGGTATTCCACCTTGACCGTGCCCGGCACGCATCCGTAAAGGTTCTTCACCGCGCCCGTATATTGCGTAAGGCCATGCGTTTTTAGCTTGGCACAATCGATCACCGCATCTGCCTGTGTTAAATACCGGCAAATCTGCATCTGGCGAAGCACAACGCTTTTTTCCTCATAGACGGTAACCTGCTCAAAGTCCTCATTCAGCACTGCGCCGGCATTTTCCGCTGCCTGCTCCATCCCGCAAGTCCGGTATACTCCATGTACCAACGCGGGGGTAAACGGGCCGCCGGGGCTATCCCCTATCACTGCTGTTGCTCCCAGAGCCCGGACCTGTTTGGCCACCGCTTCAATAACGGCTGGATGCGTGGTTGTAAATGCTTCCGGTTTCTTTTTCATCAGCAAATTGGCCTTGATCGCCACCGTCATCCCGGGTTTTATCCATTGGCCCAACCCGCCTACCAAGGCAAAAGCCTGCGCCACAGCCCGATCCACTTCTTGTTGGTCGTAGCTTTCGCATCGTATCAATGCTGCTTTGTCTTGCATATGCAAATCCCTTTTCTTATCGATTCAAAATATATTTTTCTATGGCCTTGGCCACGCCGCCCTGCTTGAAGTTACAGGATACATAATCAGCCGCAGCCTTTACCTCATCGGATGCATTGTCCATCGCCACACCAACGCCGGCCCAGCTGATCATGCCAATGTCATTGGCGCCGTCTCCACAACACATCACTTCCTCCTGGCGAATGCCCAAGATCTTGGCCAGCTGCGCCACGCCGTTCCTTTTGCTGCTCCCCGCCGCCATGATTTCCAAAACCGCAGGATTTGAGCTTGTCAGCATAAATTCGCCACCCATGATAAGATCGCGATAAAACGTGCCTGGTAAAACGCCGTTTTCCCTATAATCGAACACACGAATCAGCTCCGCTTTGCCATCCGCAATTCTCAATACATCGTCAATATCCTTTGCCACCACTGTAGGGCAGCGAAACTGTGGCTCTGTCTGTTCATTTTCACGGTCCGCATGGCTAGGCAGCGTCTTTAGAGGCCCGTAATCGATGGACATTTCCCCTGTATGCACTTCAACCTGAATGCCCGTATCCTTAATCCTGTCGCATGCTTTAAGCGCAGCCACCAGCCAACTGTCGGGAATACGGTTGCTCCATAGGCTTTCCCCCGTCTTTACATTGTGTACCGAGCATCCATTGTTATTTACACAATAGGTTTCTAATTCTCCTAAATGCAGCATGCGCCGCACCAGCCCCAGGTTGCGAGCCGTCACAGCGCATACGGGAATACCGCGCTCTGCCAGCTTTCTGGTTGCCTCTAAGTTTTGTTGGTTGGCCTGGAAAGAATTTTCCATATATGTGCCGTCCATATCCGTCATTACAATCTTGATCTCTGCCATTTGCTACACTCCTTAAAAAATCAGTGTTTCCAACGCCTTTGCAAAGCCACCCTCATCATTGCGTGCCGTCACCATATCCGCAGCCGCCTGGACGCTTGGCGCTGCATTGCCAACCGCTACACCGGTACCGGCCCATTTGAGCATGCCGATATCGTTGCTATTATCGCCAAAGGCCACGACCTCCTCTTGCTTTACCCCCAGCATGCCTGCCAGGCGCTCTACGCCTTCGCGCTTGGTAGAGCCATATGCCATAATATCAATGCATCCCGTATGGCTGCTCGTCAAATAAAACTCTCCCTGCTCGATGACCCTGCGGTAAAACCAGCCGGGCAGCTCGGTTAGGTCCTTGCCGTGCACGGTAATATTTTCTGAAACGTCGCTGGCGCGCTGTATCATCTTTTCCAGGTCTTGATATACCTCCACCACAGGACGGCAATGCGCTGGTTTTTTCTCCCATTCTGTGCGCCATTGCACCATATCTTTGGTAGATAAGCGGGTGGGCTCATATTCCAAGGAAAACATGCCGGCAAATACATCAATGGAGGCTTCGGCCTCGGCCGCCGCTTGTAAAATGGCGCGCACAGCCGGTGCGGGAATGGTATTTTCAAATGCCAGCTTCTCGTTGCTTCCCTCTACGATGGCAGCGCCGTTATTGATAACGCACAGCGGATCAAACCCCGTTTCCGTAACCGCCCATTTACAAGCGCTCCAGTTGCGCGCCGTAACGGCGGCCACATAGATCCCTTGCTCCCTGGCTCTGCGTACCGCTTTTACATTTTCTTCGTTCAGGGTATGGTAGGTATCTAAAAAAGTTCCGTCCAGATCCGTTACAATGAGTTTTATGCCCACGCTATATCCTCCTTTTATAAAACATATTTTTCCAGCGCATAGGCGAACCCGTTTTCATCATTGCGCTTAGAAACAAAATCCGCCAGCGGTTTAATCCCTTCCTCGGCATTGCCCATCGCCACGCCTATGCCGGCCCATTGGATCATCTCGCTATCGCTGTATGCATCGCCAAGGCACATAACCTCCTCCGGTTTTAACCTCAGCTGTCTTGCCAGCGCTTGGGCCGCCTTAAGCTTGGAAGCGCCTGCAAACGATACATGATAACAGCCTTGATTGGGCTCTGCAATATGGAAATTCCCCTGTGCATGAATACGCTCCGCCCACTCGGCGGGCAGCGGTTTCCCATCTTTACTGAATACTTCCAACAGCTGCGTATCCTCCCGGCCCAAAATCACCATTTCATCGATGGTATCGCATTTGGTCACGGGAATGCGAAGCGGAGGGATATGGTTGGGCCAATCCTCTCTGATCATCAAATAGTGCATGGGCGAGGTGGTTGGCTCCATCAATGTCTGCTCATGAGAATACAGCGCAATTTTGGCTTCGTATTCTAAGCTGATGCGCACCAGCCCTTCCAAGCTTCTCCTCGGGAGGCAGTGCCGGTTGATGACAAAGCCGTCCTCTACCCGCACAAAAGAAGCGCCGTTACAGCAGGCGGCCAGCCCGTTGAGCTCTCCCCAGCGCACCACGCCTTTTGCCATCGCCCAGTTGCGCGTCGTACAGGCGCTTATCATTACGCCCTTTTCCTTAGCCGCCCTAACAGCCTTGATATTCTTCTCGCTCACCTGATAAAAATCTGACAAAAACGTACCGTCCAGATCCGTCACTATCAATTTGATCGCCATTGGTATTCCCTTCTTTTACAGTACAAATCTCCCCACCGCCTGTGCAAAGCCATGCTCGTTGTTGTCCTTGGCCACATAGTCAGCATCCGCTTTTACGCCTTTTTCTGCATTTCCCATTGCAACGCCTATACCGGCCCAGCGAATCATCTCTCTGTCGTTGTAGGTATCGCCCAAACACATCACCTGTGACGCGTTAAGCCCCATCGTCCTTGCCAAAGCCTGGGCGGCCTGCAATTTAGACGCACACGGCATGGTAATATGGTACACACCCCGGTTTTGGTTGGCAATATACACCTTTCCGTATGGCCTAATCTTTTCCCGCCAGACCTCCGGCATTTGGCTGCCGTCTCTACCGGTAACCTCTACCATCTCCACCGCGTCGCCTGCATGGGACAGCATTTCAGCGGCATCACGGCATCGCTTTACCGTAAATTCCTCTTCCAATAGGTGCTTGGGAGAAATGCTTCCGTCCCCTACATAGGTCTGCCTATAGGTATGCAGCGCCACCTTTGCCCCAAGCGCCAAGCTTTCCTCTACCAATCCACGAACCACCCCTGCCGGCAAACAATGCCTACTCAGTATCGCCCCGCTTTGGGTATTGATGTATGAGCCTCCATTGCAGCACGCTGTCACGCCGTCAAAACAAGCTGTCTGTACAATTTCTTTTGCCGCACACCAATTTCTCGTCGTACAGGCGCTTACCACGATCCCCTTTTCCCGGGCTGCCTGAACGGCCTGAATGTTTTCTCTGCTCAACGCCGCGTGATCCGCCAAAAAGGTACCGTCTAAATCTGTGACGATGAGTTTGATCTGCCCTTTTATTTCAGTACCCATTTTTCCAGCGCCTTGGCAAAGCCATGCTCCTTACAAAGATCTGTGTGGTATTCTGTGGCCTGCTTCACAGATTCCTGGGCATTGCCCATGGCCACGCCGATACCAGCTGCCTGTATCATTTGTATATCGTTGATGTCATCCCCAATGGCCAGCACCTCATCCATCGCAATGCCGAATTTTTCTGCCAGATACTGTACCCCGCGCACCTTATTGGCCTGCTTATGGTTGATGTCCCAGTGCCCGTCAAAGCTAGTGGTTACCTGAAACTCATCCAGCGTATCGATATATGCCTGGATCTCCTGCGGCATGGGTGTTCTTTCATAGCCCGTTTCCAGGCGAATCAGTTCGCAGACATCCTGGCTCTTTTCTATCATTTCCTCCAGGCTATCGCAGACGGTAAAGCGCGTCCACTGCTCCTTGGGCAGCGTTTGGTTTTGTTTATCCGAATCCTCCAGCCACCAAGGCAGCAGCTCCTTTGTGGTGTACATCATATCGCCGCAATAGGTATTGAGCTTGTATTTCCCGCTTGAAGCAATGAAGCGAAGAATGGGCCCTACATGCTGCCGATCCACAAAACAGGGATGATGCAGCTTTCCCGTACTGACTTGTGTCACAGACGCCCCGTTGCCCGTAACCGCCCAGTCGTCCATTCCGATATGCTGCATGGTATAGCTGCACATCGCCCAGCTCCTACCCGTACAGGCAAACACCTTGACTCCCTGCTCTCTGGCCATTTGCACTGCGCGCTGGTTTTCCTCCATTGGCATTCCGTTGTAAAAGTAGGTTCCGTCCAGGTCCGTTACCACCATCTTGATCTTAGACATCTATTCTTGCCTCCCCCTAAGCGGCTTTATGGCCGCATATTGTTCCCCAACGCAATCTGATACACAGCCTTTGCCATACCTGCCTGCGTATTAACATCCGTTACATAATCCGCCACGGCCTTTAGGCGCTCATCGGCATTGCCCATCGCCACTCCCGTGCCGGCCCATGCCAGCATCATTGCATCGTTGTAGCTATCTCCGATGGCCATGATGTTTTCCGGGTCGATCTCATAAATGTCGGATAGCACCATCAGCCCCTCTGATTTATTGCTGTCCTTATGCGTAATCTCCAACGTATGCTCCTCTGCCGGCACAATTTCTATCTCAGTAAACTCCGAGATCTCCTCCAAAACACGTTCTGCATAGACATCATACGGCAGCCGCCAGTTGATACGCATGATGTCGTCCTTGGTCGCACGAATCAACGCATCTGCTTCTTGATAAAACTGAACATCCTTTCTTTTCTGCTCTTCCTCGTCCATGCAGGTATACCATGGAGCGCCATGGCTTTTCAGCATGCTGATATGAGAAAACCCCGTAAACCAATAATCCGCCTTTGGATACCGGTGTATAACCTGTACGATTTTCTCAATGGATGCCGGGTCAAATCGATTTCTGTACCGCATTTCTTGATTTTCAACATCATAGATCGCAGACCCATTGCAAAGCACACAAAATCGATCAAATCCCGCTTGCTGATAAATGTGCTTTGTCCAAGACCAGTTCCTGCCAGTAAACGCACAGACCTTAATTCCAGCTTCGTGGCATCGCTTTACTGCCTGAATGTTCTCTGGATGCGGCGTATCCCCTTCCTGTAAAAATGTGCCGTCCAAATCGGTTGCTATCAGCTTAATCTGCGCCATTGTCCTTCTCTTACCCCCATCGTCTTGTGCCCGTTATAGCACCTATTTTCTCAAAGCCCTAGAGCTCGGCATGATGCCAGCTGTCCTTCTCTTTTCTCGCGCGTTGTTCATCGACACACCTATGAGCTGCTAGGGCCCTTCATATCGATTTGGCCTATGTGCCCGTAGGCCAAAATCTTCTTTATTTCTCTGACCCTCTATGCAGGGCAATGTTATAAATCGCCTGCGCAACGCCGGCGTTTTTGTTGGTATCCGTGACGGTGTCCGCCACAGCCTTTAAGCGTTCGTCCGCATTGCCCATTGCCACGCCAGTGCCAGCCCATGCCAGCATATACATATCGTTGAAGCTGTCGCCAAAGGCCATTACATTTTCTGGCTTTACATTGTAAATATCCGCCAGCACCATCAGGGTTTGGGATTTATCCCCATCCATATGCGTAATCTCCAGCGAATGCGGGCCAGAGGCTGTAATTTCTACCTCTGCTACGCCTGCCAGCTTTTCGCTCAAATCAACATATGTTTCTAAAAAAGGCAGATTTAGATTCATACGCTCTACATCCTCTGCACAGGCTTCTACAAGCTCCTCTTTTGTGCGGTAGATATGCCCGTTTAGTTGCCGGCGCATATCCTCATCCAGTGCCTGGTACCATGCCTCTACATACCCCTCCAGCATATACAGTGTTTCAAAGCCAGTAAGGCCAAAGGACGCATGGTAGCTCATCATGACATCCACGATCTTTCCGATACTTTCCGGCTCAAAGCGGTTGCGATATCTGTGCTGTCCCGTGCGCCAATCCACGATGGACGCCCCATTGTTGACAACACAAAACTGATCAAAACCTGCTTGCGCAATGATATCCTTAGCGCGGTTAAAGCTACGCCCTGTACAGGCACATACCTTGATCCCAGCCTTTTGACATTCCTTCACCGCTTGTATATTTTCCGGATGTGGGCTGTCCCCTCCCTGCAAAAACGTTCCATCCAGATCCGTTGCAATCAATTTGATCTCCGCCAAAACTCAGCACCCCATTTCTTTTGTTACAACAACACCACAATACGCTAGCGCGCATTGTGGTGCATCCCTTAAAATATTAAAGATTGTAAAGCTGCGGCTACGCCGCCTTCTTTATTGCTGCTGGTCACCATGGTAGCCACTTGCTGTACCTCCCTATTCGCATTGCCCATGGCAACGGACACGCCCGCATGCCTAAGCATATCCATATCGTTTTCATTGTCTCCAAATGCCAAAACATGCTGCGCATCAATGCCAAAATGGCAGCAAATCTGCTGCATAGCAAAGGCTTTGTTTGCCTGTACCGGGGAAATCTCGATGTAATCTCCGTCCGCCTCTTCCATAAACATCATCCTACATCCATACTGAGCCTGCATATCGCGCAGCGCTTTTCTTGCGCTTGTCTCGCCTTGTTTTTGAATGCCGCAAGTCAGCCGTTGGACGTCCACGCTTTCTCTCACCAGCATCCCGGCATCGGAAAACGCTCGAATCCCCATCTGTTTGCGTTCCTGGTCATCATAGTTGCTAAACCATGAAATTTTCCCCGATGTTTCCAAGACGTGCATATAATCGGTTCCCATCAAGGATAAGAACGTATACGGCAGCCGGCAGATCGTCTCCACCATACCCTGGACATTCTCTTTGCTAAATACAAGCTGATGCTCCACTGCGCCCGTTGCCAGATTGACCATGCACGCCCCATTGTTTAGCGCCGCGACCTCATCAAACGCCACCTGCTCCAAAACGGGCGCAATCTCCTTCCAGTTTCTTGCCGTCACGGGGCATACCTTTATCCCTCGTTCCTGGCAGCGCCTAAGCGCTCGGATATTGTCAGGGTGCACTTCATCCTTTTTCGTCAGCAGCGTGCCGTCTAGATCCGTTACAATAAGCTTGATTTCCATTTCCTTCCCTTTATGCTCTTTGTAGCGCAATCTCATAAATCGCTTTCGCCACACCGGCGTTTACATTGGTATCCGTCACATAGTCCGCCAAATCCTTCAAACGCTGGTCTGCATTGCCCATTGCTACGCCAGTGCCAGCCCATGCCAGCATATAAAGATCGTTGTAATTATCGCCTAGGGCCATTACGTTTTCCGGTTTTACATTGTAAATATCCGTCAGCACTGTCAGCGCCTCCGCTTTTGTGCCGTCCTTAGCGCCTATTTCCAAATATCCGTCCGTAGACTGCATAATTTCCAAATCCGTATAATTGCGCATGGCATCGCGGACCTGCTCAAAATGCTCTAAGAACGGCAAACGGCAGTTGATGCGTTCCACATCCTCTTTGCATGCCTCTACCAATTCTTCTTTGGTATCATATTCTGTCAGATGGTACAGCTCATCCAAAAGCTCCTTTGGCTCGCTTTCAAACCAATCCTCCATATGGCCCCTAAGCACGCCAGTACTCTCCAGGCCTGTAAGCCCAAACTTTACATTCGGGTAGGACAGCATCACATCCACTAAACCTGCAATGGCCTCTGGATCAAATCGGTTTCGATAGCGAAGCTCTCCCGTTTTTACCTCCACGATGGCCGCGCCGTTGTTTACCGCACAAAAGTCGTCAAACCCGACCTCTTCCACAATTTTTCTGCATTCCGCCCAGTTTCGCCCCGTACAGGCGCATACTCTAATCCCCGCTTCCTGGCAGGCCCGTACGGCCCTGATGTTCTCCGGATGCGGCGTATGCCCACCCTTGAGAAACGTACCGTCCAAATCCGTAGCGATCAGCTTAATCTCCGCCATACAAATCCCCCCTCACAATTATATCGAATGGACAAACTCCTCCATGCGATCCAACGCAATCTTGATCTGATCCATGGCTGTGGCATAGGATAAGCGCACATAGCCCTCTCCCGATTCCCCAAATGCAGGGCCAGGCACCATCGCTACACTCTTTTCTCGCAACAAGCGGGTACAAAATTCCTCGCTTGTCAGTCCAGTTCCCTTAATCTCCGGAAACGCATAGAATGCGCCCTCCGGCTCAAAGCAGGGCAGTCCCATTGCCCGTAAACGGGCCAAAACATATTTTCTGCGGCGGTCGTATTCCCTTACCATCTTTTCCACCGCCGAAAAATCATCCGATAAACCTTTTTTCAACGCCTCTATGCCAGCGTACTGGCTCATAGAGGACGCACACATGATCACATATTGATGGATCTTGAGCATCTGCTTTACCAGACGCTGATCCGCCAAAATATAGCCCAGCCGCCATCCCGTCATCGCAAAAGCCTTGCTAAAGCCGTTGATGACAATGGTACGCTCCTTCATGCTTGGGATGGATGCAATGCTGACATGCCGGCGCCCATAGGTCAATTCCGAATATATTTCGTCAGAAATCACGAGAACCTCTGTTTTCTCTAGTACCCGTGCAATATGCTTCAGCTCAGATTTTGTTAAAATTGCACCCGTTGGGTTGTTGGGATACGGGATGATGATAGCCTTTGTCTTCGGTGTAATCAGGCTTTCAATGGTTTCCGGCGTAATTTTGCAGGCATGCTCCGCCTTGGTAGGCGCTGCAATTGGTATACCGCCGCTCATCATAACCCCGGGCGAATAGGATACATAGGATGGGGCCGGCACGATCACCTCATCGCCCGGCTCCAAGATCGCACGCAACGCTAGGTCTATCGCCTCGCTGGCCCCTACTGTCACAATGCAATCCTCCGGGGCATAGCCGACGCCATATCTGGTCTGGTAATATTGACAAATCAGCTCTCTTAACTCCAATATCCCTGCATTGGAAGAGTAATGTGTATAGCCATGTTCTATAGCATAAATAGCGCTTTCCGAAATATGCCACGGCGTGGTAAAATCCGGCTCGCCAACAGAAAGAGAAATGGCGTCTTTCATCTCGCTGACGATATCAAAAAATTTTCGGATACCGCTAGGCGGCATGTTCCGAATATGTGTCGCTACCTTTTCTTCCACATTCATGGCGTCACCTTCAATCGGAGATCCTCTTTTTTCTGTCCAAAGATAACCCCCTGGTCCTTATATTTTTTCAATACAAAATGTGTTGCTGTGCTGATAACGCCGTCTATACTGGAAAGCTTCTGTGCCACAAATAAGGCAACCTCCCGCAGGCTTTCTCCCTCCATCAGCACCATGATGTCGTATCCGCCGCTCATCAAATAGACGGAATGGACTTCCTCAAAACGATAGATTCTTTCCGCAACGCCTTCAAAGCCTAGATCCCTCTGCGGCGTTACGCGCACCTCGATCAGCGCCAATACACGCTTATCGTAATCCACTTTTTCGCTGTTGATGATGGTATTGTATTTTAGGATAATCCCCTCTTGCTCCATGGCCGCGATCTCATCGCGCACAGATTTTTCCGTTGTGCCTAGCTGCATGGCCATCTCATGAGGGGTCGTCCTAGAATCCTGCTCCAGGATCTCTAGAATGGATATCCGCAATTCGCTCATTTGACTCGGCTCCTAACTCTACAAAAGAAATCTATTTCAAATATATCATTCCTACCCTTGACCGTCAATGAAACCCGCGCAAAGCTTTCGCAAAACACAATAAAAAGAAGGCTTTTATAAGCCTTCCTTTATTCCTCTGAATCTTCCTCCGGTGTTTGCGTAGGCTCCTGCTCTACCGTCTTTGTAGGGCTGGGGGTTATGGACGATTGCAAAACATGCGGCCTGCTCGCAGCATAGGTGCTGGTGTTGGCCTTTACACGCTTGATTTCCTTCCCATCCTTATCATAATACACCTTCCAGGCCTCCGCAACAATTCGGTTACGGCCTTTGCGCACCAGATCCGGATCCGTTACCACAACAGGCGTAGGATCAAACGGCGTAATCTCCACATCCACACTTTCCAGTTTGATGGTCATCCCGTCCGCCAACGGCGTACCATATACCTCCGCTGTTACTGTTTTCTTTTCCTCGTCGACATACAGCAGCAAAAACATCGGCCAATCCGTCGTGTTTTTAAACTTCAAATCCGAACCGCCCGTGGTAATCATTGCGTCCAACGCGTGCTTTACATAGCTGGCGGGGATGCTGTGAGGCCTACGCGAAACAATCTCTACATCCGCTTTCA
Organism: uncultured Eubacteriales bacterium; assembly: GCA_900546685.1. Lineage (GTDB taxonomy): Bacteria > Bacillota > Clostridia > Christensenellales > QAND01 > UMGS1975. The sequence goes on from UREB01000022.1 coordinate 13,835, forward strand.
GCAACGCATTGTACAGCGTTGTTGATACCTGGCAAATGCCGCCGCCCGCCTGGTCGGTATACACGCCATTTTCGATGCCCTTTGCTTTCTGCCATCCATTTTCCACCGTACGGGGGCCCGCTGTATCGTTCACCGAATACGTTTCCCCTGGCTTGATGGTGCTTCCGGACAGCAGCCCGCACATCTTTTTAATATTAAACACACGTGAATCCGAAGACGAGTTGGCAAACGATGTAGTCGCTGAGGAAATCTTTACAGTGTTGGCTTTGATCTGATCCATCGTATAGGTGGGTTGCAGGATCTCTCCTGGCACCTCGATGGTGCCCGTAAAGTTTTCAGAACGCACAGCCTCTGCTACCAGCTTTACGAATTCTTCCTCGTTTACCGTAATGCCCGGCTGCCCCTCCACAAACTCAAACGACCCGCTAATGGCCGTATTTATCTCTACATGCGGCTCAATCGGGGCAAAGTTAATCTGAGGGATCGCGCTTCGAATGGTATCTTCCAGCGTTGCATCATCGTAAGATACCTCAAGATTAAACGCTGTTGGCTCCGTATTGCCCGCCGCTTCTCTGCGATCATGGATGCTGCCCGTACGCGTCAACAGCATCGCCTGGCGGATGGTTTCATCCACATTGGGTTTCACGCCAAACAAGCTTGCTTTTACTTTTTCTTCCCGGCCAGCAAACGTCAGCGTGATGAGAAATTCACCTTCCTGGTCCTGGGCCTCTTGGCTCAGTGCCAGCTTTGCTTGTTCCGGCGTTAAATTGGTCACGCTGATGCCATTGATGGTGATATTGCCCGTAATGGTACCGCCATCAAAAATCACTTCAAATTCCAGATCGGAAGAGCGTCGTGT
>UREB01000023.1 GCA_900546685.1 uncultured Eubacteriales bacterium
TGTGGCGCCGGATGATTATATCGAGGTGTATGGCTCGGATGTGTTCCGCATGTATTTGGAATTTGGATTCAACTACATTGAAGGTGGCGCGTGGAACGACGAGGGCATCAAAGCCATGGCCCGTTTCCTGGATCGCGTGGATCGGCTGGTGCAGCGCATCGTAGAGCAGAAAAAGATGGCGAACCTTGCCGGCCATGTGTTTGGGCAGGAGCCGGCGCGCCAGGCGGACGGCACGGCAGAGCAAGATCTGCGCTTTGTGCTGGCCAATACCATTCAGAAGGTAACAGAGGACTTGGAACGTATGTCCTTTAACACCGCCATTGCCAGGTTGATGGAGCTCGTCAATACCATGTACCGCTATTTGGATGCCAAGGGAGAGAAAAATATCTCCTTGCTCGCGTATGCCGCAGAAGTCCTGTCTCTGCTCATGGCGCCGTTTGCACCGCATTTTGCAGAGGAGCTGCATGCTGCCCTTGGCGGCCCGAAGGATTTTGTGATCCAGGAGCCTTGGCCGTCTTATAACAAAGAAGACCTGGAAAAAGACGTGATGGAGATCGCCGTGCAGGTCAATGGCAAAGTGCGCGCAAGGCTGGAGGTGTCCAAGTCTGCTGCCAAAGAAGAGGTGGAAAAGGCCGCGTTGGCGGATGCCAAGGTACAGGCGGCCATCGGGGAGCAGACGGTAAGAAAGGTCATCGTGATTCCCGGCAGACTAGTCAACATCGTAGCAAAAGGCTAAAAATAGCCCCCGATTGCAAAGCGGGGGCTATTCTTTTGGCACAGATTGTGGAAATTGTGAAAAAGTTATGGATAAATTGTGGATTTTTATTGCTGTGTCAACTACTGGGTGCTATAATAATATGGTAACACTTGTGGCTTTGGTGATGGGGAGGCGTGTTCATGTACGATATGTATGATTATCATTTGCATTCCACCCATTCTGGGGATGGAAAGGTACCGGACATCGTGCAGGCCATGGCGGCCATTGAGCGCGGCGTGAAAGAGATCTGTTTTACGGACCATTTCGACGTGGATTTTCCCAATGCACCAACGATGGATTTCGAGGTGGATATTCCTACCTATCACGATGATATACAGTTTGTACGAGAACAGTTTTCCGATAAACTCTCGGTAAAATGGGGCATCGAGGTGGGTATGCAGCCGGATGAGCGTATCATGGCGGAGACCAATCGGCGGCTGGCCGGCTGGGAGTTTGATTATATGATCGCCTCTGTACACTGCAACCCTGGCAACGATTACCACCGCGCTTCTTCCTGGGAAGGGGTTACCAAGCAGGATGTACTGAAAACCTATATCGCCCTGCTCAAATATGGTATCACCCATATGGATCGATACAGCTGTATCGGACATCTGACTTATTATTCCCGCTATACGCCGCAAAAGGATCGCATGATGACCTATCAGGATGCACCGGACGAAATCGATGATCTATTCAAACTCATCATCCAATCCGGCCACGGCATAGAGATCAACACCTCAGTATATGATACGCTGGGCTTCTTTTTGCCGGATTATGATATTGTCCGCCGTTATAAGGAATTGGGCGGAGAGATCATCACGACGGGCTCGGATTCCCACAATGCTGTGCGCATTGCGGCAAACTTCCAGCCCGCCATGCAGATGATTCAGCGCGCCGGCTTTGACTACATCTGTTCGTTTGATAAGATGAAGCCGGTATTCCATAAGTTCTAACTTTGTCACCCTTATCAAATCCCGCAGCACCCAATCTTGGGCTGCGGGGTTTTTTTATTTTGCATGGCGCTTCAGGCGTACCATCCCCTTGCTTAGCTCTACCAACAGCAGAGGGACTAGAGAGAACAGCAGCGTAACGCCCCACTGCGCCAGGGAGAGCGTAGTCAGCTTGAAAAAGCTGCGGAGCGGCGGTAGAAAAACAATGGCAGCCAAAATGACAGCAGACGCTGTCATCGCCCAGAAAAGCGAACGGTTATGCGTCGAGGCGTGAAAGACCGATTCCACATTGGAACGCTGATTGAGCGAATGAAAGAGCTGGGAAATGGCCAAGACACAGAACGCCATCGTAACCCCCGCCGTATAACCGGCCTGGCTCTGCCCGATAAGATATGCGGCCATGGTGCTGCCTGCGATGAAGAGTCCGTGAAGAATCACGCGGCGGATCAATCCGCGCTCAAACAGCGTACCGGATCTTACGGGCGGTTCGTGCATGATATTGGCGTCCGCAGGATCCACGCCTAGTGCAATGGCGGGCAAAGAATCGGTGGCCAGGTTGATCAACAGGATGTGAACAGCCAAAATCGGCGGTTCCCAATTCAATACCGTGGCAATGAAAAGCACCAGGATCTCTGCGATATTGCCGGCCAACAGAAATTGGATTACCTTTTGTATGTTGCGATATACACGCCTTCCTTCGCGGATGGCATACTCAATGGTGGTAAAGTTATCGTCCAATAGGATAACGTCGGCAGCATCCTTGGCCACATCCGTACCGCTTTGCCCCATGGCTACGCCGATATCCGCAGCTTTTAGTGCAGGAGAGTCGTTTACGCCATCCCCTGTCATGGCCGCCACTTCGCCGATCCGCTTGAGTGATTGGATGATGCGCAGCTTATCCGTTGGAGAAACACGGGCAAACACCGTGGTGGTTTTTACCTTTTCATCCAAGGCCTTGTCGGACATGGCGTGCAGCTCGTTCCCCTCTATCACGGTATTGCCTTCACGGAAAATCCCAAGCTGCTTGGCAATGGCCATCGCCGTTATCTTATGATCTCCGGTGATCATAATGGTACGAATGCCGGCCCTGTGGCAGGTCTCCACCGCCGTAATGACTTCTTTGCGCGGCGGATCTATCATACCACAAGCACCGATGAAGGTCAGATCATACTCGATATTTTCGTCATCATCTTCTGGAACAGCCTGCATTTTTTTCATTGCAAATCCCAGAACGCGTAGAGCTTGCGAAGACATGTCATAGCATAGCTGCAGAATATTTTTCCGCTCCTGCTCGGTCATAGGCCGCGGCCCTTCCGCTGTCAGCATTTGTGTACAGAGCGGCAGCATTTCATCCACGGCGCCCTTGGTATAGGCATAGAGAGCGCCATTCTCCTCATGAACAGTGCTCATGCGTTTTCTATCGGAATCAAAGGGTTGTTCAAATACGCGCGGATAGGCTTTCTCATGTACAAGCTGGTCAATACCAAACGCATCGGCCAAATAAATCAGCGCTCCTTCGGTGGGATCGCCTAATATTTTGCCAGGATGGTCCGGGTCCAGTGAGGCATTGTTGCAAAGCGCCGCGGCATGTACCAAGGTGCGATAGGCCGGGGTACCAGAAAGAGCGGCTTTTGCGGCGGGAAGAGCCTTGTGTACAGCAAAATCCTCCGCCACGGCAAGTTGGGTCACGGTCATTTTGTTTTGCGTCAGCGTTCCTGTTTTATCGCAGCAAATGACGGAAGCGCTGCCCAGGGTCTCCACGGCTGGCAGCTTGCGCACCAGTGCTTGGCGCTTAGCCATGCGTTGTACGCCCAGCGCCATGACAATGGTGGCGGTGGCCGGCAGCCCTTCTGGGATGATAGAAATGGCCAATGAAACAGCTGTCATCAGCAGCGGCACCAGCGGGCGTCCATATAGCATCCCAATGATAAAGATCAGCACACAAACGACCAAGCCGACAACGCTCAGCGTTTTGCCGACGGAGTTCAGCTTTCTCTTGAGCGGGGTATCCGTTTCATCCTGCGTATCCAAAGCGCCGGCGATCTGCCCTACCTCGGTGTGCATTCCTGTGCCAACGACGACGCCGGTGCCGTTGCCGTACATAACAATGGAAGAGGTATACGCCATATTCAGCCTGTCGCCCAAAGGAGCCTCTGCAGATACCAGCATTTCAACGTCTTTTTCCACGGGAACGGATTCGCCTGTTAATGAAGCCTCTTGGATCTTCAGGTTGGATGAGTCTATCAGCCGCATATCGGCGGGAACAATACTGCCGTCCTCCAAATATACGATGTCTCCAGGTACGAGTTCACTGGCTGGGACAATGCTTTCTTCCCCGTTGCGCAGCACACGTGCCTGCGGAGAACTGAGACTGCGCAAGGCAGCCAAAGCATCGGAGGCTTTTTTTTCCTGTACGACGCCAATGATAGCATTGACAATGACGATCGTTAGAATCACAATGGCTTCAATCCATTCATTGAGAAGCCCGGACAGCAGTGCGGCTCCCAAAAGGATTAGTACCATCACATCGGTAAGTTGCTCAAAAAACATCTTTCCTACGCTTTTGGGGGGAGATTGCCGCAATTCGTTTTTTCCATACTCTTTGAGTCTTTTGGCTGCCTCGGCATCGCTTAACCCGTCTTCAGAAGTTTGATAGTCGCGGTACACTTCTTCTAACGGCATGGAATGCCAAGGCTGTTGTTTGTGATTTTCCATATCTGGAAAAGATCACTCCTTTCATAGTATATAGTTTTGGCTTTAGCCATGCTATGCATACACAAAAAGACATAGCCCCGACCTTTCCTTGGAAAAGCAGGCTATGCCTTGCATGCAACAAATATGGAATTTTGAATCATTTTTTGGGGTGGTGTCGCCTGTATCAGCGTCGTCCATCGAAAAAAATCGTGCTCCCTTCGCAAACCAGCAGGTTTGTAAGGCTTAGTATAATGGGAAGGGAAGCATTCTGTCAAGAATGAGGTCATAAAACAGAAAAACTGCGGAGCATAGTTTCAAAGATTTCCGGCGCCTGTGTATCGCCGTAAGTCCAGTCAGCGGTAAAAATATAAGCGCCGCGCTGGCTATCAATCACGCGCCAAGCTGCGCAGCGATCTCCAGCCTTGGGGTCTTTCGGCGTCAGCGTACCTGCAAAGGGCAGCGTACGGATTTCTTCTTTTTCCTGGGACAAAGTTTCTTCATCGGCCAAAGAAATTTCATATAGCGAAGGATCCAACCCTAGATACGCAATCATCGCTTCCGCATCGAACAGATCGAAATCAAAAGCAGAGGGCCGGATTAAAAGTACGGAAAAGTTGGCGCTTTGGCCTGGGATATTCCAGGCAGCTACATAAGCGGCTTCTTCACAGCTGTTGACATACGCTGCATCAAAGCCGTTTGGGTACGCCTGAATGATTTCATCGGAAAGCACAGTTGTCTGTTGGCTCCAGTCTGCTGGCACCTGCATGGTAAACCCTGCTTGGGGCTGTGTAAAGGTGATATAGGAAGGCTTTGCCGCTGTACAGGCGCACAAGCATAGCGCAAATAAGCAGCAGAAGACGCATAAGATTTTTTTGCAATGCATGACAATCCCCTCTTTCCACCTCCTAGTAAAGCAGACAACCGGCAAAAAAGCAAACAGGTATAAAGGAAAAAGGCGCTTATAGCGCCTTTTTGTTTATCTGGCGGCCTTGGACGCCAGCGCGGTCAATTGCTGTAAAAATTGAAATGTATCCAACCCGGAAACCTTTTGCAGGCTGGCGCCCAGCTCCACCAGCGCCTGATCCAATTCCTGTGCGCGCTGGTTTTGCGGTTTGCGACCCGCCTTGCTGATGCGGGGTTCGTGGTAGGGGTCGTAAGCTGGTTTGCCAGCGGCGCGCAGCGCCTGGATGGTTTGTTCTACCAAAGGCCGGTTGTTTTTCAAAAGGCTACGGTATTTATTTTGATACCGCAGCATAGCCTTGCGATCGCCCTGGCCCAGCTTCAGCGTGATACTGCGTACGCTCATCCCTTGGGCTTGCAGCGTAAGCACCTGCTCTAACAGATGGCGGATCTCCTCATCGGTAAAGGGAATAAATGCACTGGCCCCCATGGGCGCTTCCAGCCCCTCTTCCTTAATCTTTGCATAATAAAAGTTACGGATGCTGTTGGGCTGGCGTCCGGTCAGGCGTGCAGTCTGGTCGAACGCCGCCTTGAGCGGCAGCCCTAGATCTCGGGCTTTTTTTGCCTGCTCAAATAGAATGTCTTGTTCGTGCTGTGTCCAGCCTGTTTTGCCGGACGGCTTTGCTGTCATATCGACGCCCCCTGTTCTTTGATGAGTTTAGTATGGACAAAAAATAGTGATTTATGCGTGAGCCTAGGAAAAAAGAAAAGCGAAAAGCAAGCTCTTTTCACTTTTGTGTACTATACCTTATGCCCCATCATAAGGGGCTATGTATAAAAAAGTCGAGATTCAGCCCTTTTTGGCATTTTCCCAATCAAAGAAGTTGTGCTATTCGCATGCGTTTTGTTCATACAATGAGGAAAGGAAATGAAAGGGGAGGGACGACGTTGCTATTGCCGATGATTCATATCCCAAAACAGCCTATTCCACAGATCATAAGCCTAAACGGGCAAATCATAGGCGATACGACGCAGGAAATCGTCTGCCCCGTTTCGCCAAGCGGCGCCATTTACCTAACGGCACAGCCTTTATCAGAGGGATATTTGCCAAAGGCGGTAAAGCTGCAACTAATGCAGGGACAGCCCATCGAAGCGCCCCTGGGTGGCCAGTGCTTTTTGCAGGGGGAGACGATCCACATCCATTGGCAACTGGCTTCTATTGGCGCGGAGGCCATCCACAAATATCCGCATTTGCTTGCTAGCCAATCCTTTTTTTTGGACGGAATTGCCTATGAAGCGACGCTGTCCGAAGAGCGGGAAACATACCTTGCCATCGGTGCCCAGGATACCGGCGAGCTGAGCTTTATCTACCAAGTCGAGGATCTGGCACAGGCCGAAATACAAATCGTCTCCGTGTTTTCACAAGCGGATCTGTTCATTCAGGGGCAAGGCGCAAAGGGGCCTAGATTTTTGTTCTGTGCCTATCAGCAGGGTCGGTACTGCGTCTTGTTGGATGAATATGCGCGTGCCGAGCTGGATGGCAAAAGCCTGACGGTATACCAGGCGCTTTTGGATGCGTTAGGACATGAGCGGCGCACGACATACCAATACCAGAATGATAGCTGGCAACGCCAGAGCGAAGAGATTTTGCCGGTGCCTCTTGCAGAGAGAGCATTGCTGCCCCCGGATAAAATGGCGGAGGCGTTTGCACAGGCAGTTTTGTACCGCAATCAAGAAGAAATGCGGTGGTGCTTGGTTCCAGAATGGGCATCAGAGCTCTCCTTGGATGAAGCGGCTGCATTTTTAGGCCCTTTTGATTTTGTGTATGAGACGCAAGTACGAAAAGAAGAGCAAATAGTTTTGCTCTTAGCGGCCAAACTATTTGAGGACGCCTTTGTTCTCCATGATTTCCGCTGCACCTTTGAACAGGGACGCATGGCCAACATCGAGACGGACTGAGGTTGCGGACAAAGGGCGCCTGTGCTACAATACTCTGAAATCAAGGAGGCAACTGTTTAATGTTTTTCCCCTATTATTTTGATAGAACCATTCTCTTAGTTCTGGTGGGGATGGCAATCGTGGGCTGGGCCCAATGGCGTGTCAGCCATGTCTATAAGAAAAACCAGGCACTGTATACGCAAAAAGGAGAGACGGGCGCGCAGATTGCCCGGCGCCTTTTGGATAACGCTGGCCTTCACGACGTTCCCATCGAAGTGATCGGCGGTAGAATGTCCGATCATTATGATCCGCGCAGCCGGGTGCTGCGATTGTCGCAAGAGGTCGCCTCGCGAGCCACGGCCGCATCCATCGGCATTGCCGCGCATGAAGTCGGACATGCCATCCAGCATGCGCAGCGCTATGTACCGCTTTCCATGCGCAATGCCATTGTGCCGGCGGTAAACCTAGCATCCAGCTTATCCATCCCGCTGCTGATACTGGGCTTTGTGATGGAGCTCGGCGGCCTGGTTACGGCAGCGCTGATCTTATATGCATCCGTCATTGTGTTTCAGATCATTACGCTGCCGGTGGAGCTCAACGCATCCAGCCGGGCCAAGGAGCTGATTTATCAAATGGGCGGTTATACGCAGGAGGAGCAAAATGGCGTCAGCCAGATGCTCAGCGCTGCCGCTATGACCTATTTGGCTTCCACATTTTTGGCGCTGCTGCAATTTTTAAGATTGCTGCTGATTACACGAAATAGGGACTAAAAAAGACCCGAAAGGGTCTTTTTTTACATTAAAAACAACGCGAACAGCACCGTCCAAGCGCCGGCGATGCCAATGGAAAGACCGCTCATGGCTCCCTGTACCTCTCCAATTTCCAGGGCCTTGGAAGTGCCGACTGCGTGGCTGGACGTTCCAATGGCAATCCCTTGCGCGACGGGATCCTCGATTTTCAGCCACTTGATAAGATAAGGAGCTAAGATGGCGCCGGGTACGCCTGTCATCATCACAATGACTACCGTAATGGCAGTGATGCCGCCGGCCTGTTCACACAAGGCCACGGCGATGGGCGTTGTCACGGATTTTGGCATAAGCGAAACCGTTACTTGCTGATCCAGGCCAAACAGATGACATAAAAGGAGGGTCATGAGCATGGAGGTAAGTGCGCCGATACCTGTTCCCAAAAGAACGGGAAGCCAATTCTTTTTCAGTACCTCCCGTTGCCGGTAAATGGAAAGGGCCAAAGAGGCTGTAGCTGCCGGCAAAAACATGGAGATGATATTGCCCCCTTGTTCATAATAGGAAAGAGGAACACCAGTTAGCGACAAAAAGCCGATGACGCAGCATAGCGCAATAAGCAAAGGATGCAAAATCAATAGGCCGGTTTTTTTATGAATGAATACGCCAAAGGCATAAGCAGCCAGGGAGAGAAAGATGCCAAACAATGGCGTGTCAAGAAGGGCTATCATGGCGAGCCTCCTTTCTTTTGCGCTGCCAGGCCATCAGAGCTTTTAGGCTCAGCGCAGTTACGGTAAAGGTGACGATGGTCACAACAATCCCGATGAAAACGATCTCAAAGAGATACATTTGCAACAAAGGCCATACATCCATTACCATGACAAGGCTGGGCAAAAAGAGAATGCCCATGTTTTCCAGCAAATAATCGCCCACAGGCTGTACCTGCCGCTGCTTTAATACGCCCAATAGCAGCAACAAAAGCAACAGGGCCATGCTGATGACGCTGCCCGGAATTGGGATCGGCAGATACGTAGAGACTACATCCCCGATCCAGCACAAAAAGAACAGAAGGGCTAAGGATTGTAAGACTTTCATTTCCTTTTCTTCCCATCTGTCAGAGATGGCGTGCCATACTCGGGATAAATCCGGTACTGATTGTTCAATGCAAGAAAGCAAGCGTTGAACATGGCGATGACCCAGGTCATCACAAATAAGGTGACTACGCTCATCAGCTGGACAATCATTGCGATGTTGAACAATGAAAACCGGATACCGATGGCATAAACGATATAGGCTATGATATAAACCGTTTGGCTGATCCAAAGCCAACGCCAGCGTGACCATATGATCGGCTCTACCTGGGCATTTTGGCCGGTTTGCCGCGAAATGATGGCGGTGGACTTGCATAGCGCGCGGATGTACAGCACATACAGCACTGTGCCGCCGATGCTCATGATGACAAGCAACCACCATGGGTACATATGCTGGGTAAAGATAAACCAAAGGGTGATGCCAAGATCGATCAACGAAAAGGCCATGCAAGCCCAGCACCAGTTCCAGGGAGCACGATAGCATAGATCCGTTTTACAGAGATGATATAGCCCATAAATCATAACAATGAATTTCCCAAAGGAAATGATGAGGTTTATCGTGCCGGTAAATAAGAAAGCGGCCAGCCCCAACAACATGCCGTAATAGATAAACTTCAGCCCACGCATATCCAGCGGATGTTCATACGATTGCTCCAAATCAGCTCAATCCTTTTTATTGTGATGGTAAGTATTGTATCATAAGAAAACAAAAAAGGAGAGGATTTCCTCTCCTTTTTATTGTATTTTACATGAACAGCGGGGCGAACACCAACGCTACGATGCTCATCAACTTGATGAGGATGTTCATAGCCGGGCCGGAAGTATCCTTGAACGGATCGCCGACGGTATCGCCGATGACAGCCGCCTTGTGTGCTTCAGAGCCCTTGCCGCCATGCGCACCGGATTCAATGTATTTCTTGGCATTGTCCCAAGCGCCGCCCGCATTGGCCATCTGAATGGCAACCAATACGCCAGTCAGCGTCGAACCGACCAGCAAACCGGCCAGAGAGGCAGGCCCAAGCAGAACGCCCAACAGAATCGGAGCAATGATGGCAATGGCGCCGGGGAGGATCATCTCACGGAGTGCGGCACGGGTAGAAATATCTACACAAGCGCTGTAATCCGGTTTATCGGTTCCCTCCATGATGCCGGGCTTTTCACGGAACTGGCGGCGAACCTCCTCGATCATCTTGTTGGCAGCCTTGCTGACGGAATCGATGGTGAGCGCAGCAAACAGGAAGCTTAGCATACCGCCCACGAACAGGCCCACGATCACGGTCGGATCCAAAAAGTCTACCACAGACAACCCAGTTGTGGTTGCATAGCTGGAGAACAAAGCCAGCGCCGTCAAAGCAGCAGACCCAATGGAGAAGCCCTTGCCGATGGCAGCGGTGGTGTTGCCTACGGAATCGAGGTGGTCGGTAATTTCGCGGATCTCATCCGGCAACTCGCTCATTTCCGCAATACCGCCTGCATTGTCCGCAACCGGGCCGTAGGCGTCGACGGCAATGGTGATGCCGACGGTAGAGAGCATGCCGACAGCCGCCAGCGCTACGCCGTACAAGCCGGCAAACTCACTGGAAACATAAACGGCGATGGCAATGATCAAAACTGGAACCACAACGGATTTCAAACCAATGGCATAGCCGGACAGGATCGTCGTAGCCGGGCCGGTTTCGCTCTGCTCGCCAATGCGTTTGACAGGTTTATAATCCGCGGAGGTGTAATATTCCGTTGCAACGCCGATGACCAAACCGGACACGACGCCGGAGATAATGGCATAGAACAGATTCAGGTCTACATTCTGGCACAGGAAAAACGAAGCAACGATCATCAGCGCACTGGACAGATACGTGCCCATGTTCAGCGAACGCTGCGGGTTGGTGCCGCCAACAAGCTTTACAAACAGAATGCCGATGATGGAGCTGGCGATACCAGCGGCCACCAGCAGAAGCGTCAGCGAAATGCCGGTAGATTTGATGGCAATATACCCCAGCATCATCGCAGAAATGATAGCGCCTACATAGCTTTCAAACAGGTCAGCGCCCATGCCGGCTACGTCGCCGACGTTATCACCGACGTTGTCTGCAATTACGGCCGGGTTGCGCGGATCATCTTCCGGAATGCCAGCTTCTACCTTACCGACCAAATCGGCCCCCACGTCAGCGGCTTTGGTGTAAATACCGCCGCCAACACGGCAGAACAGCGCGATGGAACTAGCGCCGAAAGAGAATCCCATGATGATATCCGTATCCTGGAAAATCATGTATAGCGCCGTCAGGCCCAAAGCGCCCAGGCCGACAACCGCCAAGCCCAACACAGCGCCGCCGGAAAACGCTACATCCAACGCAGCCTTTAGGCCCTTGGAAGCGCTTTGTGCGGTACGCACGTTGCTCTTGGTCGCGGATTTCATCCCAAAGAAACCGGCTGCGATGGAAAACAGAGCGCCGACGACAAAACATACGGCCGTTTCCCAGCCAAGCCCTGCGATGAGAAGAACGGCGAACATCACAACGATGAACACAGCCAAAATGCTGTACTGACGGCGCAGATACGCCATCGCGCCTTCGCTGATATAGCCAGCGATCTCTTCCATCCGCGGGTTGGTCACTTTGATGGATGCGTTGCGCAGGTATAGGCCGAGCGCCAGAATCAGCGCCAGCACTGCACAACCGATTACAATTACGTAATCTGTCAAAATACTCACCTCACGTAAATTTTTACGGCAATGCCGCAAGAAACATAATAAACTGGATTGGTATATCATACATAATTTCTTATGGTTTGTCCACATTTAAGACAAAAATTGATGCTATAAACGCTTATCAAAATACAATGTATCCAGATCTCGGCCAAATTTTGTTGCGTCAAAGGTTTTTTGGCCTGCGTAGATGTACCCCAGCGCAGTAAACGCAGCCTGCGACGTTTTGTTTTCCGTGCAGATGGTGGCGCGTATCTTGGGATAGCCGTAGGCGCGCGCCATTTCCTCTCCATGTAGGATCAGCTGCCGGCCGTATCCCCTACCGGTATGCTGGGGCAGCAAGTACACTGCGATGGTGCAAAAACGACGCACCAGTGAAAAGGCCGGCGAAATATGCACATAACCGATGACATACGGCCCCAGGGTTCCTACCGCCGAAAGGTGCCCCTTGCCGGTAAATAAGCGCTCCATATATTCTGGCGTAGGGGCCTTACTATAATAGGTATATACTGTATTCAATGCATAGTAACCATACAGCGAGGCCAGGGGCTCATAGTCGTCCTGGCACACGGGACGGATCACCATGGAAGAGTTCATTGCAAGCTGCCTTCCTTTCCCTGGTCGCTTTACGCCGCGCGGCCTTTCAAAACCGTATTATTATACCATGAAATGGCCGCGGATACCAACCTCGGTGCATTGACAGGCTATATGTCGGCTGGGTATAATCATTATTACGAAAAAAACTGAATTTCAGTGGGGATAGAGAGGGAAATACGATGAAACAGCTGACCAGTGAACAACTGCGCACCATGTATCTAGAATTTTTCAAAAGCAAAGGGCATGCTCTGATTCCGGGCGCTAGCCTGATCCCGGAGAACGACCCGACGGTGCTTTTCACCACTGCCGGCATGCACCCGCTGGTGCCATACCTGCTGGGGGCCAAGCACCCCATGGGCACCAGGCTGACGGACGTGCAAAAGTGTGTACGCACCGGGGATATCGACGAAGTGGGCGACAATTCGCACTGCACCTTTTTTGAGATGCTCGGCAACTGGTCGCTAGGAGATTACTTTAAAAAGGAAGCCATTGAATGGTCTTGGGAATTTTTGACCAGCCCGGATTATTTGGGATTGGACCCGGAGCATCTGGCTGTTTCGGTTTTTGCAGGCGATGAGCATGCGCCGCGTGATGAGGAATCCTATGAGCATTGGCGCCGGATGGGCCTGCCGGATGACCGTATCTTCTTCCTGCCGAAAGAGAATAACTGGTGGGGGCCGGCCGGTATCACAGGCCCCTGCGGCCCGGATACCGAGATGTTCCTGATTACCGATAAAGAGCCCTGCGGCCCGGATTGTTCGCCGGCTTGCGACTGTGGGCGCTATTTGGAAATTTGGAACGATGTATTTATGGAATACAATAAACAGGCGGATGGCAGCTACCTGCCGTTGGAGCAGAAAAACGTGGATACTGGCATGGGCCTGGATCGCACCATTGCCGTGCTGCAAGGCGCGCCTTGTGTGTATGTATCGGATGTTTTCCGCCCGATCATTGCCAAAATCGAGGCGTTGTCCGGTCGCAAATATGAAGAAGGCGGCGAAGTGCAGCGGGCCATTCGCATCATCGCCGATCATATCCGCTGCGCTACCTTTATCATGGGCGATGACAAAGGCATGGCGCCCAGCAATGTGGACCAAGGCTATGTGTTGCGCCGTTTGATTCGCCGTGCCGTGCGGTTCGGCATGCAGATCGGCATGCCGGAGCACGCTCTGGAAGAGGTGGCCAAATCCGTCATTGAAAAATACAAGGATGCGTATCCGGAACTCGTGCGCAACCAGGCTTTTGTGCTTACAGAGCTCAACCGCGAAGAGGCCAAATTTGCCAAGACGCTAAAGCAGGGTACCAAGGAATTTGAAAAACTGGTACGCCAACTGGAAGGCAAGACAACGCAGATCGATGGCGCGCAGGCGTTCCATCTATATGATACCTTTGGATTCCCCATTGAGCTGACCGTAGAAATGGCGGCGGAAAAGGGCTATGCCGTAGATGAAAAAGGCTTTGAAGAGAAGTTTGCAGAGCACAAGAAAAAATCGCAGGCCGGCTCTACCCAGCGCTTTAAGGGCGGCCTTGCGGATACGACGGAGGCTTCGGCACAGCTGCATACGGCAACCCATCTGCTGCTGGCCTCTCTGCGCAAGCTGCTGGGAGACGATATCTATCAGCGCGGCAGTAACATTACGGCGGAGCGTTTGCGCTTTGACTTTAACTTTGGCCGCAAGGTGACAAGAGAAGAGCTGAACCAAATCGAGGAAATGGTCAACGATGCCATTCGCCGCGATCTACCCATAACCTGTGAAGAAATGACGGTGGACGAGGCCAGGGCGCAGGGGGCGCTGGGCATCTTCAATGATAAATACGGCGAGCGCGTCAAGGTATACACCATCGGCGATGTCAGCAAGGAGATCTGCGGCGGTCCGCATGCCGGACGCACCAGCGAATTGGGGCGGTTTAAGATCAAAAAGGAGGAGAGCTCCTCTTCCGGAGTGCGCCGTATCAAGGCTGTTTTGATTCATGAATAAAGCAAGGCGGGAAAAGGACCTGATTCAGGTCCTTTTTTGCTTGTATAAAATGGAAAAATTGGATATGCTAAATACAGAGTGCCAAGGGGAGGGGGAGGCGTATGAAAACATTAAGCGCTTTCGATATTATTGGGCCAAGGATGATGGGCCCCAGCAGCTCTCACACGGCTGGGGCTGCGCGGCTGGCGAAGATTGCGGGCCGTATCGGCGGGCCGGAGGTCCGTTCGGTCGT